>NZ_DASUBE010000063.1:0-16475 GCF_035763405.1 Edaphobacter sp. | reverse complement strand
GGCGACTCGCTGGCCCGGATTGTCTGTGAAGGCTCGGAGGTTGCGGTGGCGGCGGCTGTGCCGGTGAGGCTGGGATAGATGCTGACGAAGAGAATCATTGCGTGTCTCGATGTGCGCGGTGGGCGTGTGGTGAAGGGTGTTCAGTTTGTGGACATCATCGACGCGGGCGACCCGGCGGAGCTGGCGCATCGTCATGCGGCGGCGGGAGCGGACGAGATTGTGCTGCTCGACATCACGGCGACGCACGAGGGGCGCGGGACGCTGCTTGATACGGTGAAGCGCACGGCGGCGACGCTGTTCGTTCCGTTCACCGTCGGCGGCGGCATTCGCAGTGCTGAGGACGCGGCGGCGGTCTTCGATGCGGGCGCGGACAAGGTAAGCATCAACTCGTCGGCGATTGCGCGGCCAGAGCTGATTGGTGAGATCGGCGGCAGCTTCGGAGCACAGGCGGTGATCGTCGCCATCGACGCGCGACGCGGGCAGGCCGGCGTTGCGGATGCTGAGGTCTACGTGAGCGGCGGGCGCAAGCCGACTGGGCGCAAGGTCATCGAGTGGGCACGCGAGGCTGAGGCGCGCGGCGCGGGCGAGATTCTGCTGACCTCGATGGACACGGACGGGATGCGATCTGGCTTCGACTGCGAGCTGACCGCCGCGGTCAGTGCCGCGGTGCAGATTCCGGTGATTGCTTCGGGCGGCGCGGGAACGGCGGGGCACTTCGTGGATGTGTTCGGGCGCGGGCGGGCTGATGCGGCGCTCGCGGCGAGCATCTTCCACTTCGGCGTGACCGACTCGCGGGCGCTGAAGGCGGAGTTGCAGCAGGCGGGCGTCAGCGTGCGGCTGCCTTGCTGAGTTGAGAACAGGAAGAGGACATAAGGGATGTTGATACCTTCGATTGATTTGATGGGCGGACGGATTGTGCAGTTGGTGCAGGGCGAGAAGCTGAAGCTTGCGTTTGACGACTTCGAGTACTGGATCGAGCGGTTCCGGAGATATCCGGTCGTGCAGTTGATCGATCTGGATGCGGCGATGCGGCAGGGGGACAACCGGGCGCTGATCGAGATGTTCTGTAAGCGGCTGCCTTGCCAGGTAGGCGGCGGGTTGAGGTCGGCTGCTGATGGGCGGGCGCTGCTGGCGGCCGGGGCGAAGCGGGTGATCTTTGGGTCGAGTCTGTTCGGGGCCTCGGGGGTGAATAAGGAGTTTGCTGCCGGGCTGAAGAAGGACCTGGGCGAAGAGGCGCTGGTCTTCAGCGTCGATACCAAAGGCGGCAAGGTGGCAGTGAAGGGTTGGAAGGACTCGGTGGACCTGACGCCGGAGGAGGCGGTGACGTGGCTGGAGGACTATTGCTCGGCATTTCTTTATACGCACGTGGACACCGAGGGAACGATGAGCGGGTTTCCGATGGACGTGGCGGCGGTGCTGCGCTCGACGACGGCAAGGCAGTTGATCGTCGCGGGCGGCATTAAGGAACGGGCTGAGGTGGACGCGCTAGACGCGATGGGCGTGGACGCCGTGGCTGGGATGGCTGTCTACTCCGGGGCGATGGAGGCTTGATGGCCTCTCCCCCTCCCCCTGTTTTTGTGCAAAGTCCTTCGAACAAAGGACTTAGGTCTGGACATTTCCGTTTTTCTCTCGTAAAGTATTGATTCGATTGAGCCTTTGCGGGTAAAGTCCTTCAAACAAAGAGGTTATGCTCTTTCACGTGCGAGACGCAGATTCCCTTCGGGAATGACAACAAAAAGTGGGGATGAGGGTGTCAGCGGCGCTACACCTTCAGAAGAGCAGTCATCGATGAGCCATATCCACTTATTAAAGGCTAGCAGGTTGAGAGGGGTAATCCCGCCACGGGGAAGTGGTTTGTGGTGAGTTGGTTAGCTGCTTTCTGGGCTTGACAGGGTGTGGGTGAACTCAAGAAACAGCAAGTTCCTTCGCTTCGCTACGGAATGGAAATACAAAAAGGTGGTTGATTGGGGTTTTGTGCTTTCCCGCCCATCGCAAAAGCGCGATGGATGGCGCACCCGGCGACAGCAAATGCGGGGGTCTCTCCACTCCGGCGGCAAAAAGCGCCGCCTTCGGTCGAGATGACGTGTGTTTGGCCGTGCTGCTAAAAGGGCCGTCTCCGGTCGAGATGACGTGTGTTTGTGGCGGGATAAAGAGCAGGTTCCTTCGCTACGTTATGGAATGGAAATGCCAAAAGGTGGCTGATTGGGCTTTTGTGCTTTCCCGCCCATCGCAAAAGCGCGATGGATAGGGCACCCGAGCGTTTTGGGCGGTCTGATGCGAAACGCAGATTCCCTTCGGGAATGACAAACAAAAGAGGCGGCTCCCTCAATCTTCGCTAATTGTCGCCGAGGGGGTCGGCCATGGCGTAGTAGCCGCGGCGGGCCTGGACTTTGTATTCTTTGCCGCAGGAGACGTTGAGGGCACGGAAGGAGCCGTCCATTTTGAGGTCGGTGGGGGTGTAGCTGGCGAGGTATTGGGTGCGCAGCTCATCCTGAATCTGGTCGAAGGCGGCCTGGAGTTTGCGTGCGTTTGCGCCGACGTTGATGACGCGGCCTCCGGTGTCTTTGGCGAGGCGGTCCATGTAGCCCGCTCCGCTGTAGCCCATGCCGAAGCTGCCGTAAGCCTGTGGGTCGGCGAGCAGGATGACGTAGACGATGGCGTTGGACTTCTGGGCGGCCTCGACGGCGGACTTGAGGGTTTCCTGCGAGCCCTGGTCCTGGCCGTCAGTGAGGATGACGAGGATCTTGCGGCCGGCCTCCTGGCGGAGCTTGTCATGCGCGGCGAGGTAGATGGCATCGTAGAGCAGGGTGCCGCGTGGGGTGCCGTTGCCGGTGACGGAGCCAGTGCCTGCGCCGGTGTTGATCTGGGCCTTGTCCATGGCGCGCTGGATCTCGCGGGGGCTGTTGGTGTAGTCGGCCAGCAGGTTGACATTGATGTCGAAGGAGATGAGGAAGGCTTCGTCTTTGGGCGTGAGGACGTCTTTGAGGAACTCGGCCCCGGAGGTTTGTTCCATGGGCAGGACGTTCATCTGGCTGCCGCTGGTGTCGAGCAGGATGCCGATGGTGAGGGGCAGGTTCTTTTCCTGGGTGAAGTTCTTGATGGTCTGGGGGACCTTGTCCTCGAAGATCTGGCAGTCGTCTTTGTGGAGATTGGTGATGTAGCCGTTTTTGTCGCGGACGGAGAAGTAGAGGTTGACCAGGTTGACGTTGACCTTGAGGGTCTCCATGGGGTTGGTGGGGAGAGGCTGCGCCGGAGCGTCGCTGGCAGGGGGAGGCATGTCGGGTGTTGGCGCCTCTTGAGCGTGGAGGAGCGGGGCGAGCGAGAGGCACAGGACGGCTGCTGCAAGGAACGGGCGCATGTCTTATTAGACGACGAATGGAGGCGTGAGTCAGCCGGAAAAGTGACGGGGGCTGGGACGGCGTCCTTTCAGGGGAGAATCGGTGCCGCTACGAGCGAAATGCGGGGGCTTCTGCTTCGTTTCACTCAAGGGTCAGAAGGACAGGCAACTGCAAAAGCAACGACAGCTGCAAAAGCAACGACAACTGCAAAAGCAAATGCGGGGATTCTTCGCTTCGCTCAGAATGACAGATGATGAGGCTACGGCTATTTATTTTTAATTAAAAGGTTTCGGGTGGGCGGAGTTTGGACTCGTCGAAGGGTTCGGTTGGCTTTCCCCATTCCAGACTCAGGTCTTGCCAGGTCGGGTTGTGGGTCAGGATGAGCTGGACTTTTTTGATGCGGAGCCAGCCCTTGATCTCTGTTTCGCGCGCGATGGCCAGGTTGATGTCCCCGAACGTTTCGTAGTAGACGAGCTTGTTTATTTTGTAGCGGGCGGTAAATGAGCTGGGGTCGGTTGCGGCCTTGTGGTCGTTGATACGCCCGTCGAGACGGGTGGTTACGCCTATGTACAGACGGCGCTGGTGGTTGGCGAGGATGTAGACGTAGGCTCGGTCGAATCTGGGCATTGATTTTGAGTTTATCGGCGATGTGGAGCAAATGCGGGGATTCTTCGCTTCGCTCAGAATGACCGCAAATGTCTGGGTGCGGGCGCCAACGTCTGGGTGCGGGGTTGCGTCCAAAAAAGAAGGGGCTTTGCGGGTTGGCGGGGTGGATGGTGCGCCTGATAATCTGGTGGTTGGTAAAGTCCCGCCTGAAGCTGACCGGCGGGCTGGAGCAGGAATGGGGGTAGTTGCGTGGTGAGAACGAGTGTATTGGCCGGGTCTCTGGCTTTGGTGCTGCTGGCGCCGGTGGCGTGGCAGGCAGCGGCGCAGAGTTCCGCGCAGGCGATTCCCGATGCTCCCAAGCCGCAGGGACTTTCGATTGGGCCGATTGCGCCTGGGATTGGAACGACGCCAGAGAATGCCGGTCTCCCCTCGGCTCAGTCCAGCTCGGATGCGGGCGCTCCGCCGAGTTCGCTGCCGGCGGCGACGCAGGCCGTGAAGGACGAAGGGCCGCCTCCGGATGTTCCACAGGCAGGACAGGGGCCGGAGTATGTGATCCACGCGCGCGTGAACTTTGTGGAAGTGCCGTTTACGGTGAAGGACAGCAAAGGCAATCTGGTGGCGGGGCTGACGTGGCGCGATGTGCGGGTGAATGAGAACGGGCTGCGGCAGCAACTGGCACTGTTTACGACGGACCCGTTTCCGCTCTCGGTGGCGCTGGTGATTGACCAGAGCATGACCTACGACAACATGACGAAGGTGAACAATGCGCTGGCGGCGTTGCAGGGAGCGTTTGCCTCCTACGACGAGGTTGCGGTGTTTACCTACAATAACGGGCCGCGGATGCAGACGACCTTTACCGGGGCGCAGAGCGCGCGGCTGACGGCGGTGCTGGAGCGGTCGAAGAGCACGGGGCGGGAGCCGATCTTTTACGACACGACAGGCCCGCTGGGGCAGAACATCAACCTGAACGGCGGCGCGCTGGCGAATATCGACCCGAATACGAACTCGACGCATGGCAGAAGCATGAGCGGCATTCAGAATGTGCCGCGCGAGTCGCATACGCTGAACGATGCGATTCTGGCGGCGGCGACGGCGCTCTCGAAGGCCCCGAAGGGACGGCGGCGGGTGATCTACGTGATCAGCGACGGGAAGGAATACGGCAGCCAGGCGAGCGTGAAGGAAGTCATCAAATATTTGCAGACGAATAAAATTGCGGTGTACGGCACGCTGGTGGGCGACTCTTCGCTGCCGGTGATCGGATTCCTGAATCACATGCATCTGCCGCTGAGCATGAGGGACAATGTGCTGCCTGCGTACACGATTGCCACGGGCGGCAACCTGGATGGCGAGTTCCGGCAGAAGGGTATCGAAGAGAGCTTTGCCCGGATTGCGCGTGAGGCGCGGACGCAGTACACCATCGGCTACTACACGCATGAGCCGTTTATCGACGGCAAGTACCGCACGATTGAGGTGAAGGTGATGCGGCCCGGCCTGACGGTGATTGCGAAGAAGGGGTACTATCCGACGGCTTCGGATGCGATGTCCGGAGTGCAGAGGACGCGGTAAGCGGCGCGCATTGCGGACGAAATATGGAGGTCTCTCCACTATGGCGGCAAACGGCACCGCCTCCGGTTGAGATGACGTGTCCGATCTGTAGCTGTGTCTGACCTGAACGGGATTGAATGAACATATTGGTGCATGGGAATGCCTTGCTGGCGCTGGCGGCGGCGGTGTTGTGGGGCGGCGGCGACTTTTCCGGAGGGATGGGGGCCAAGCACGCCGGCGGAACGATGGCGTCGGCACTGCGGGTGATTCTGGTCAGCCATGCTTCGAGCTTTGCCGCGTTGCTTTTGATTGTGTGGCTGCGGGGAGATCGGTTTCCGCAGGGTGCGGCGCTGTGGTGGGGTGTGGGCGCGGGTGTGATGGGCGGGCTGGCGCTGATGTGCTTCTACGTGGCGCTGTCGCGGGGGGCGATGGGGGCTTCGGCGGCGGTGAGCGGGTTGCTGGCGGCGGCGATTCCGGCGGCGGTGTCGGCTGCGGCGGAGGGCTCGCCGGGGCTGCTGCGCGTGGCTGGGTTTCTGGTGGCTGGTGCAGCGATCTGGCTGATTGCGGCGGGGCCGAATGCGGAGGCGAAGCCCGCGTCCACGGACACGATCTGGCTGGCGGTGGCGGCTGGGGTGGGGTTTGGGATTTATTTTGTCGCACTGAAGATGGCCGGGTCGGCTGGAGTCTTTTGGCCGATGGCTACGGCGAGGATGGGGAGCCTGAGTACGTGCTCGCTGGTGCTGGCGGGGATGACGCTGGGCGCGCGGCGCGGGGTGACGGAGGCTCGGCTGACGCGGGCGGCGGTGGTGTGGGCGCTCTCGACGTCCGTGATGGATACGTCGGGCAATCTGCTGTTTATTGCGGCGACGAGGGCAGGGCGGCTGGATGTGGCGGCGGTGCTGGCGTCGCTGTATCCGGCCTCGACGATCCTGCTGGCGGCGTGGATGCTGCACGAACGGCCGACGCGGCGGCAGGGGTTGGGCATGGTGGTGGCGGCGGCGGCAGTGGTGATGATTACGCTGTAGGGTTTTGCGGTGCGGTCGGGTTGTTGTCCGGTGTCCTGAGTCCGAAGTTGTTTGCATCAGCAGAAACGTCGAACCGCAGGTCCTTCGACTACGCAGACCGCAAAAACGCGGTATGCTCCGCTCAGGATGACACTACAAAATATGACGTGAACTTCTGGCTCAGGAAACTGGTTCAAGGCAAACGTTCGACGATGGCGCGCGGAGGTTATTTGGTCTCTTCCGTCTTGGTGGCGTCGGTGGCGGATTTCTTCACGTCGCTGACTTCGTCGGAGACGCCCTTCATGCCCTCGCGGAAGCCGCGGAGTCCTTCGCCGAGACCCTTGCCCAGTTCGGGGAGCTTGCGTCCGCCGAAGAGGACCAGAATCACGATGGCGATGATCAGTAAATGTGTCGGTTGTAGCAGGTCACCCATAATCTTCTCCTAGCAACCGGGGGACGCGGCGCGAACTCCGGCATCTTCTATTGTCGCACAGACGGATGGATGTGAGATAGGTTGGCCGGAGGAGGGCAGATGTGGCCCGAACGTTATATCTTAGGTAGTACAGGCAAGATTGCGAAGAGGCTGGAGACGGCGCGGAGAAGAATGTTGCGATTGATGATGGCTGGACCGACAACGAATCACAATGCAGATGCAAGAGTGGCGGGAACGCAGAGACATGGGAAGCTCGCCGTGGCCGGACTTCTGGCGGCGGGGTTGATGATGCTGGGCGCAGGGCAGGCCCGCGCGCAGGATGCCTCGGTCGGGCAGCAGACGCCCTCGTTCCAGTTGCCCGGCAGGATTGCAACGCCGGCAAAGGTGACTTACGACAACAAGTACGAGGTGTACGGCGGCCTGAACTTTATGAACTTCCAGGCTGGCCAGTCGATACCCAAGCGCATGAACCTGGGCGGCGGCGAGTTGCTGGGGACGTATTGGCTGAACAGAAAGGTTGGCCTGGGGCTGGATTATCGCGGCGAGGCGGGCACGACGCCCGTCTTCCCCGGAGCACAGCAGGACCCGTATGACATCAGCCGTCCGCTGGTGTATATGAACATGCTGATGGTGGGGGCGCAGTATCGCGGGCCGAAGAACCAGTTTGTGGCGATTGATTATCACGGGTTCATCGGCGCGTCGAAGGGCGTGTTTGATTCCAGCCGGAGAGCGAACCAGCCGCTGTTTTATCCGCTGACCGGGCTCTACACGAACCGCACCAAGCCTGTTGCGGCGCTGGGCGGCAGCCTGGACATCAACCTGAGCAAGCGCGCGGCGATCCGGCTTTCTCCGGATTTGATGTTCGAGCACTTCGGGACCGAGACGCGCGAGTTTTTTGCGATTTCGGGTGGGTTGGTTTATCGGTTCGGGAAGCAGTAGCGGCGGTCTGATGAAGTATCGGAGGGCCACGGAATGTGTCGGCGCAGAAACGAAATGCGGGGATTCTTCGCTACGCTCAGAATGACAAGTTGAACATTGGAGACTTAAATTAGAGGATCCTTGGGGCACCTCCCGTGCAGGTGTAGCCCGGCGCAGGCCGATGCGAAACGCAGATTCCCTGCGGGAATGACAATAAGAAAGAAGCACGGCTGGAGCTTGATGGCTCCGGCCGTTTTCATTTGCGATGTCAGGAGTTGCCGTTCTGGAGGAACTCGGGCGAGACGGGGTTTTCGTAGACGGAGTAGTCGCGGGTGACGACGGTGAGGCCGCTGGCGGAGACGAAGTAGTTCTTCTTGTCTTCGTTGGCGTCGTAGCCGATGACGGTGCCGTCGGGGATGTGGACGTCGCGGTCGATGATGGCGTGGCGAATGCGGCAGTGGCGGCCGATGTTGACATGGGAGAAGACAATGCTCGAGTCTACGTCGGCGTAGGAGTTGACGCGCACGTCCTGCGAGACGACCGAGTTGCGGACGACGGAGCCGGAGACGATGGACCCGGCGCAGACGATGGAGTTGATGGCCATGCCGGTGCGGCCGGGCTCGCCGAAGACGAATTTGGCGGGCGGGTACTGGTAGGGGCGGGTGCGCATGGGCCAGGACTTGTCGTAGAGGTTGAAGGTGGGGGTGACGCCGGCGACGTCCATGTTGGCCTCGTAGTAGGCCTCGAGCGTGCCTACGTCGCGCCAGTAGAGCGCCTTCTGCTTGTTCTCGTCGACGAAGTTGAAGGCGTGCATCTTGAAGCGTCCGAGGATATTGGGCAGGATGTCGTGGCCGAAGTCGTGGCGGGATTGAGGGTCTTCGGCATCCTTGATCAGCTCAGGGATGAGCACGTCGGTGTTGAAGATGTAGATGCCCATGGAGACATCGACCATGTCGGGGTTGAAGGGCGAGCGGATGCTGGTCTCTTTGGGCTTTTCGACGAAGCCGATGACTTCGGCGTTGGGCGCGACCTCGACGACGCCGAAGGCCGAGACCTCGGACGGGTTGATGGGCAGGGTGGCGAGGGTGACGTGTGCGCCGGACTCCTTGTGCTGCTGGAGCATGCGGGCGTAGTTCATCTTGTAGATGTGGTCGCCGGAGAGGATGAGGACGTAGCGCGGCTCCTCGGAACCGATGGAGTAGATGTTCTGGTAGACGGCGTCGGCCGTGCCCTGGTACCAGCTCTTGGAGACGCGCTGCATGGGCGGAAGGATCTCGATGAACTCGCCGAGTTCGTTGGCAACGACCGGGCCCCAGCCTTCGCGGATGTGGCGGTTGAGCGAGAGCGCCTTGTACTGGGTGAGGATGTAGACGTGGCGCAGGTCGGAGTTGATGCAGTTGGAGAGCGTGATGTCGATGATGCGGTACTGGCCGGCGAAGGGAACGGCGGGCTTCGCGCGGTCGCGGGTGAGCGGAAAGAGTCTTTCGCCGGCACCTCCGGCAAGTAAAACGCCCAGCGTGTCTCTCATAGTTCCAACTACCTCGTGCAGATATTTGATCAGCCTGTCGTGCTTCTTCTTCAGATGCGCTCACCTCGGCGCGCGTTTGAAAGAAGAAACGCGAGTCTACCACGTGGAGATTGCGTTTGTGATGTGCCGGAGGATTTTGGGTGAAAAACGAAAGGCCCGGCTGTGAAGTCCGGGCCCGATGGAGCGCACGCGAAACTACTCGCCGGAGCCTTCGTCCGAGACGGTCTCGGGCGGATTGCCGTCTTCGGTGAGGCTGATGCGCAAAGAGCGGAGAAAGTTGAGGTCGTTCGAGGTGAAGGGCTCGTGAAGGTTGTCCGTGGAGTTTTCGGCGGCAGCGGTGGCTCCGTCTTCGACTTCATTGAGGCCGATGGTGGCTTCCAGCATCAGCAGCACGTCGAAACCCTGCTCGCGGATGTTTTTGACGACGACGGCGATGTCTTCCGACTCAGAGACAGACTCGTGAATGGCCTCGCCGAGTTGCTGGATCAGGTTTTTGACTTTCTGGTTCAATGCCACCTCCGGTGCAGCCCTTGGTTTGAAAATCTAACCGCGCATCGGGTATTCCTGGCCCAGGCGGCCGGTGGGAACGGCATTGCGGGTACGTCTTCTGGAGCAAGCATAACGCTATGTCGCAAAACGCCGCAATGGGTTTCATGGCGGAAAAGCATCATGCGTCGGGAGCGTGATTGCTCTGCCATGCGGCAGGCAAGCTCTGTGCCAAATCCTCTACGGGCCGCTTTTTGTAGGGGTTCCAGACAAGAAGACCTACGGTGGCAGCGCAGACGCCTCCGACCATCCAGAGAAAATTTTTCATACGGCTCCCCCTTTCTTCACGTTGAATCCTGTTGATTGGATGCACGGTGAAGGGCTTCCGATAGCTACGAACCCACCTTAGCCGCGATGAAGCCGCGCCGAAGATGGGGCACCCGGCTTTCTCTGGCGCGGGGGATGCGGCTACACTTTGGGTATGGATTCGGTACGCTTTGGCCGGGCGCTGGGTGTGGGCGCGCGCGCGGCCGCTAAAACGTTGGTGACGGCCGTGGACGCGGCGGCGACCCCGAATCCTTCGCCTGCGCGCAAGCCGGAGCAGAAGAATGCGGGAAAAGCTGCTGCTTCGGGTGAGCGGCTGGGGCAACAGGTGGCGCGTTCCGCGACGCAGGCCGTCGAAACCACGCAGGGGTTGAAGCGCGGCGGCAAGCGATTCGGGCAGGCGGTGTGGAAGCCGTTCGTGAAGCTTTCGGGCGTGCTGTGGCTGGAGCTGACTGGGACCTTCTTTGGGATCTTCGCGCTGTTCGCGGTGGGCGGCGCGTGGAAGATGCGCACGGCGATGCATGAATCGGGAGTAAGCCCTCTGGCGCACGAGCGGTTTGAGTGGGCGGTGGTGATGGCTCTGGTCTTCAGCTACTTCTGTGTGACGAGTTTTCTGAAGGCTCGGCGCAGAGGACGCGGGCGGTAGATTCGGCAATCTGATGCGCGGCGGTACACTTGTGCGGCATGAGCGAGACTCCGAAGACGAATCCGCAGACTGGTCCAAAGACAAGTTCGGGCATTCCGGTTGAGTCGGTGTATGGGGCCGAGGACCTGGCCGGATTCGACGCGGTGCGCGAGCTGGGCGCGCCGGGCGAGTACCCGTTCACGCGCGGGATTCAGCCGACGATGTATCGCGGGCGGCTGTGGACCATGCGGCAGTATGCCGGGATGGGCGACGCCGAGGAGTCGAATCGGCGGTACAAATTTCTGCTTGAGCAAGGGACGAAGGGTTTGTCGGTTGCGTTCGATCTGCCGACGCAGATTGGGTATGACTCCGACGATGCGCTGGCGGTGGGTGAGGTGGGCAAGGTCGGCGTGGCGATTGATTCGATCGAAGACATGGAGCGGCTGTTCAGCGGGATTCGGCTGGATACGATTTCGACCTCGATGACGATTAATGCGACGGCTGCGATTCTGCTAGCGTTGTATGTCGCCGTGGCTCGGCGCACGGGCGCGGACGTGAAGCGGCTGAGCGGCACGGTGCAGAACGATATTTTGAAGGAGTACATTGCGCGCGGAACGTATATCTATCCGGTGCGGCACGCGATGCGGCTGGTGACGGACATCTTTGCGTGGGCGGCGGACGAGGTGCCGGAGTGGAATACGATCTCGATCTCCGGCTACCACATGCGCGAGGCAGGCTGCACGGCTGTGCAGGAGGTCGCGTTCACGCTGGCCAATGGCATGACTTACGTGCAGACCGCGCTGGATGCGCGGCTGGATGTGGATGCGTTTGCTCCGCGGCTGAGCTTCTTCTTCAACGCGCACAGCAATCTGCTGGAAGAGGTGGCGAAGTTTCGTGCGGCGCGGCGGATGTGGGCGCGCATTATGCGTGAACACTTTGGCGCGAAGAACCCGCGAAGTTGGATGTTGCGGTTTCACACGCAGACGGCGGGCTCGACCCTGACGGCGCAGCAGCCTGAGAACAACATTGTGCGTACAACCGTAGAGGCGCTGGCTGCGGTGCTGGGCGGCACGCAGTCTCTGCATACGAATGGGTTTGATGAGGCGCTTTCGCTGCCGACCGAGCATGCCGCGCGGATTGCGCTGAGGACGCAGCAGATTCTGGCGCATGAGAGCGGTGTGGCGGATACGGTGGACCCGCTGGCGGGCTCGTACTATATGGAGTCGTTGACGAATGAGATCGAGCGGCGGGCGGAGGAATACATGGCCGCAGTCGCGCGATTCGATTTGGGCGGGAACTATGGGATGCTGCGAGCGATCGAGCAGGGTTATGTGCAGCGCGAGATTCAGAACTCGGCTTACGCTTATCAGCGCGCGGTGGATGAGAGGCGTGCGGTCGTGGTTGGGGTGAACGAGTTTGTTGCTGAACAGGAGACGCCGATCCCGATTCAGCGGGTTGATGCTGCGCTGGAACAGCGGCAGGTGGAGCGGGTGCGGGCGTTGCGTGCGCGGCGCGATGCAGGTGTTCACGCGGCGGCGCTGCGCACGGTTGCAGAAGCGGCGCGGAATGATGGGAATTTATTGCCCCCGATTTTGGCTGCGGTGGAGTGCTACGCGACCGTGGGCGAGATTGCGAATGTGTTGCGCGGGGTGTTCGGGGAGTATCGGGAGTCGGTTACGGTGTGATGGCTCACTCCTTTACTGCATTGTTCCTGAGACGGCGTCGGGCGCGTTTGCGGCGTTGGGGTCGACCGTGAAGTCGAAGACGACGGTGGAGAAGGTGTTCGCTACTTTGGTTACGGGAAGGAGCGCATATTCTCCGGGGGTAAGCGGGTTGGTTGGCGTGATCTTGAGCCATCCGCCAGCGAGCGATTCGACCGTGGCGTCTATCTGCGAGCTGTCGCGCTTTGCTTTGCCGGTAAGTTGCGTGAACTTAATCTGCGAGATGATGCGCTTGTCTTTCTTGACTACAGCCTGGACGATGGCCCAGTGGTCGAAGAAGCTGGATTGGTCGCCGTCGGGATCGCTCATCACATGGACATAGAAGACAGGCTTGCTGGTGTGCAGGGCCACGCGGGCGTGAGCGCCTTCGATCTCGGTCGTCATTTTGGGCTTGTAGAAGAAGCTGCCTGCGAGCGAGCCGGCTACGTTTGCTCCACGGTGGTTGTCCACGTTGATGGCGGTGTGGTGGATGGGCACCAGCTCGGGTTTGCCGCTGTAGACATCGACCGCCCAGGGAACGCTGCCGCTGGGGATATGGACGCCCGGGATGGGTTCGGGCACGTCTTGCGCCTTGATCGACGGCGTGCAGAGCAGGACAAACGCAAAGAGGGAGAACAGAACGCGAACGGTTCGCAACGCGGCCTCCGGCAAGAGATGTGTCGAGCAAGGATGACACAGGCGCGGCCATGCGGCAAACTGCGCTCGTTGACCCTGAGATGACGGCAAACTACGATTGGCTTGGAGGCTTTCCCTTGTCAGATACGCAAACCCCGCTGCGCAAAACCGCGCTGAATGCCGTGCATCGTGCTGCTAAATCCAAGATGGTTGATTTTGGCGGGTGGGACATGCCTGTTGATTGTTGCGGCTTGATTGCCGAGCACATGGCTGTGCGGACGGGCGTTGGCGTCTTCGACGTGTCGCACATGGGGGATATTCAGTTTCGCGGGCCGGGCGCGCTGGCGGCGGTGCAAAAGCTGTGCATGAATGATGCTTCGAAGCTGGCTGTGGGGCAGGCGCAGTACTCGGCGATGCTGTATCCGAATGGGACGTTTGTCGATGACGTGGTGGTGCATAAGCTTTCGGACAATGACTATCTGATCGTCATCAACGCGGGCACGCGCGAGAAGGATGTCGCGTGGGTGCGGCAGGTGATTGGCGGAATGCCCGGCGTTCACATGAACGACTACAGCGACTTTTATACGCAGATTGCGATTCAAGGGCCGAGGGCTGCGGAGACTTTGCAGAAGCTGACTTCGACTGATCTGAGCGCGATTAAGAACTACTGGTTTACGTGGGGACAGGTGTGTGGGCTGCACAACGTGATGATTGCTCGGACGGGCTACACGGGCGAGGATGGGTTTGAGATTTACATTCCTTCGGATGAAGCGACCAGCGCGCGCGTGTGGGCTGAGGTGCTGGAGGCCGGTAAGGAGTTCGGGATTCTGACGTGCGGGTTGGGTGCGCGGAATACGCTGCGGCTGGAGGCTGGAATGGCTTTGTATGGCCATGAAATCTCCGACTCCATCAATGTGTTTGAGGCTGGGCTTGGGCGGTATGCCAAGCTCGATAAGGGCGATTTTGTTGGGCGGGATGCGCTGGTGAAGATTCAGGCTGACGGTGGGCCGAAGCGCAAGCTCGTCGGGCTGGAGATGGTGGAGCGTGGGATTGGGCGCGATGGGTATCCGGTGTTTTCGCTTGATGGCAAACGGGTGGGCGAGATTACGAGCGGGTCGCCTTCGCCGTTCTTGAAGAAGAATATTGCGATGGCGTATGTGCCGGTGGAGTTGTCGGCGGTGGATACCGAAGTTGCGGTGGAGATTCGCGGGCAGATGGTGAAGGCGCGTGTGGTGCCACTGCCGTTTTATAAGAGGGCGAAGAAGTAGCAACAGCAAAAACAACCGCAGGTCCTTCGACTCCGTTTGGCGCAAGAGGCGCGCCAAACTCCGCTCAGGATGACACTTCATTACCTTGTCATCAATAATCCACATGCCGCGCTTTGGACTGGGCTGGCCCGGGTCGTGTAGTCTGCTTTCCGCATTTACAATGAAAAGGGAGATTCCCCACACATATGGCTTATCCGGCAAATTACAGGTACACGAAGGAACACGAGTGGATTGATGCTGACGGTTCGGCAGGCAGCATTGGGATTACGGATTACGCGCAGGACTCGCTGGGCGACATTGTCTTTGTCGATCTGCCGAAGGTGGGCGACGCGGTGGAGGCGGGCAAGACGTTCGGGTCTGTGGAGTCGGTGAAGGCGGTCTCGGATCTGTTCGCGCCGGTGTCGGGCACGGTGACGGCGGTGAATGACGCGCTCAAGGACAAGCCGGAGCTGATCAACACGGACGCGAATACGACGTGGCTGATCAAGGTGTCGCTGGCCGATGCGAAGCAGCTGGATGGACTGCTGGGCGCTGCTGATTATGAGAAGTTTATTGCCGAGGAGACCGGACACTAACGATGCGTTATCTGCCGAAGTCCCCAGGGGACCGTAAAGAGATGCTCGCCGAGATCGGCGTGGCGTCGATCGACGATCTGTTCCAGAGCATTCCTGCTGAGTATCAACTGAAGCGCGACCTGAAGATTCCTCGTCAGCATGGCGAGTCGGAGATTCTGGATCGCTTTCGTGATTTTGCGGAGCACAACGCTGCGGGCTATGCGAGCTTTCTAGGCGCGGGCGTGTATCGGCACTATCGGCCCGTGATTATCGACTCGCTGGTGCAGCGGGGCGAGTTTCTGACGAGCTATACGCCTTACCAGCCGGAGATCTCGCAGGGCACGCTGCAGGCGATGTTCGAGTTCCAGACGATGATCTGCGAGCTGACCGGCATGGAGATTGCCAACGCTTCGATGTACGACGGCTCGACCGGCGCGGCGGAGGCGATCATGATGGCGGTGCGCGTGACCGGGCGCGATGGCGCAGTGGTGGCGCGGACGGTGCATCCCGAGTACCGCGAAGTTGTGACGACGTATGCGCAGCATCAGGAGATTCCCGTCACCGAGGTTGGCTACGCGGCGAATGGGCGCGTGGATATGGCTGCGCTTGACGCGGCGATTACCAGCGACACGGCTTGCGTGCTGATTCAGTCGCCGAACTTCTTTGGCACGATTGAGGATGTGGCCGCGATTGCCGAGATTGCTCATGCAAAGGGTGCGCTGCTGATTGTGTCGATTGCGGAGGCGATCTCGCTGGGAATTGTGCGGCCTCCGGCTGAAGCGGACATTGTGTCGATGGAGGCGCAGAGCTACGGCGTTGCACCGAGCTTTGGCGGGCCGTTCTGCGGCGTGATTGCGTGCAAGGAGAAGTTCCTGCGACAGATGCCGGGGCGGCTGATCGGCGAGACGAAGGACAAGGACGGCAAGCGCGGATTTGTGCTGACTTTGAGTACGAGAGAACAGCATATCCGGCGCGAGAAAGCGACCTCGAACATCTGCACCAACCAGGCGCTGGTCGCGTTGATGACGACGATCTTTCTGACGGTGTATGGCAAGCAGGGGATGCGGGAGTTGGCTGAACAGAACCTTGCGAAGGCTGCTTACTTGAAGAGTGCGCTTGCTAAGACTGCTGGCGCGAAGGTGCTGTTTGAGGGTGCTCCTCGTTTCCATGAGTTTGTGCTGGAGACGCCGAAGAGTGCCGCGGCTGTGAACGCTGGACTGCTGGAGAAGAAGATCATCGGCGGGCTGCCGCTGGTGAAGTGGTACCCGGAGCTTGGGTCGAATGCGAGCCTTTGGTGCGCGACGGAGTTGACTACGCGCAAGCAGATGGATGCTGTTGCGGCGGCGCTGGCGGGCAAGAAGGCTTAGCAATGGATGTGAGCGCGATCATCGGCGAGGAGTTGAAGGCTGTTGAGTTCGTCGAGGACTTTTTGCAGCTTCGGTTCGATACGCCACTGCTGAGGCTGTACAACTGGCCGCACGTTTTGCTGAGCGATTTTTCTGTGGCCTAC
>NZ_DASUBE010000062.1:0-16072 GCF_035763405.1 Edaphobacter sp. | reverse complement strand
GCCAATCACTTGCCCCGTTTGTGGTATTTAATTCCGAAGCGGTAAGCGTAATGTGATTCCTGAAGAGTCTGTTTGTCGGTCATTCCTTTGCTGTCCAGCAGCACGGACATGGCAACAGCTAGACCAGGAAGGCAACATGCTTACGTTCGTAGTAGGAATTGTGATTGCCGTGGTGATCCTCTTCGGTTTTGGTTTCATTGCGACCGCCTCAGCAGGATGGTTCTTCAAGGGCCGAAACTCACAGGATTAGCGAAAAACCACCAGCCCGGATGAGCACTTCTCATCAGCCGGGTGGGACATTCGCGCAACGCGCGAACCCTGCGATTCCTACCGCTAACTAGCCTTATCCTCCAGCATCATCTCCCGTAACGGATGATTCACCCAGCTCCGATACCCCTTGCCATCCTTCTTCACTGGACGGAAAACGTTCCGGGGCTGCATCTCTCCATGTGTTCTTCGCTGAGATGATACCGTTTACACATCGCTTTCTTGTCATGGAACGGCTCGCATCGAGCGAGCACTTTGAGCGGGGAACAGGAGACGGAGGATGGGCTTGCTTGTTGAGATTTACGAGAGGTTCAGGCGCAGACGTGCAGGCGGGCTGGCCTGCTCAGCGCCTCGTGTGCGCAATCACGGATTCGGTGCGCGCATTCTCTGTCTTCTTGCGGGCATTGCGCTGTCAGGCCCGCTTCTTTGCGCGCAGGGTGGTCAGGCTACGTTTCACAACCCGCTGTTGCCGACAGGGCCAGACCCTTGGGTGACGTCTGCGAACGGCTTCTACTATTACATGAATACGACCGGCCACGATCTGACGATCCGGCGCACGCGAGACATTACGGACCTGGCTCATGCGGACGTGAAGACAGTCTGGACCGCGCCTGCTACGGGGCCGCACTCAAAGGACATCTGGGCTCCTGAACTGCATCAGCTCGATGGCAAGTGGTACATCTATTTTGCCGCCGATGATGGAGCGAATGAGAACCACCGCATCTACGTCATCGAGAATGACTCCGCCGACCCGATGGACGGTGCGTGGACCTTTCGCGGCAAGGTCGGCGACGCGACGGATCGATGGGCGATTGACCCAACAGTTTTTCAGGATCATGGCCGCACGTACATGCTCTGGTCAGGTTGGGAGGGTGCGACCGACGGCGAGCAGCACATCTATATCGCGCGCCTCAAAAATCCCTGGACGGTTGGTTCCCGCCGCACGCTGCTCTCTTCCCCGGAATACCCGTGGGAGCAGGTGGGGGATTTGCTCAAACGACCCGCGATGCCGCACGTCAACGTCAACGAGGGGCCGGAGATTCTGAAGCACAGCGGTCGCATCTTTCTTGTTTACTCCGCCTCGGCCTGCTGGACGGACTATTACGAACTGGGCATACTCGAAGCCCGCTCCGGGAAGAACTTGTTGAAGGCCAAATCGTGGACCAAGTTTGACCATCCGTTTTTCAAACAGGATCCCGAACGTAGCGTATTTGGTCCGGGTCATAACGGCTTCTTCAAATCACCGGATGGTACGGAAGACTGGATGATCTATCACGCGAACTCCGCGTCGGGACAAGGCTGTGGCAGCCATCGTTCACCGCGCATCCAGAAGTTCACCTGGAATCCTGATGGAACTCCGAACTTCGGCGATCCCGTTGCGGCGGGTGCCGAATTGATGAAGCCCTCCGGGACCTCGCTAGTGGGCGTCCGGCAGCACTGATGCCTGCCGAATGAGTGGCGTTCGATCGTTACAGCGGGAAGGTCTTGAGCCAGTCGCGGAAGGCGGGGCCGAGGTCGTCGCGCTTGAGGGCGAACTCGACCGTGGCTTTGAGGAAGCCGAGTTTGTCGCCGGCGTCGTGGCGCTTGCCTTCGTAGCTGAAGCCGTAGACCTTCTCGTAGGCGAGCAGGGCGCGGATGGCGTCGGTGAGCTGAAGTTCGCCGCCAGCGCCGGGTTTGAGCGTTTCGAGCATGTCGAAGATGCGCGGCGTGAGGATGTAGCGGCCGATGATGGCGTGGTTCGAGGGCGCGTCCTCGAAGCGCGGTTTTTCGACCATGTTGGTCACGTCGAACAGGCGCGGGTTCGAGGCGACGGGTGTGCAGTCGAGCACGCCGTAGGAGGAGATGGACGGGCCTTCGACGACCTCGGAGCCGATGACACTGCACTGGGTCTCCTCGAACGCCTCGACCATCTGCTTGAGGCACGGCACCTGCGCATCGACGATGTCGTCGGGCAGGATGACGGCGAAGGGCTGGTCGTTGATCAGCTCCTTGGCCATCAGGACGGCGTGGCCGAGGCCGAGCGGCTCGGGCTGGCGCGTGTAGGTGACGCGGGCCAGGTTGTTGACCGAGTGGACGATGTCGAGCAGCGCCTTCTTGTTCTTGGCTTCGAGATTCGCTTCAAGTTCGGGGCTGGAGTCGAAGTGGTCCTCCATGGTGGACTTGCCGCGGCCGGTGATGATGATGATCTCGGTGCAGCCGGCAGCCACGGCCTCCTCGACGCCGTACTGAATCAGCGGCTTGTCGACGAGGCAGAGCATCTCCTTGGGCATGGCCTTGGTGGCTGGAAGGAAGCGTGTGCCGAGGCCAGCGGCGGGAAAGACGGCTTTGCGGATTTTCTGGGGGGTCATTAGGTCCTTGGATGCTAAGTCGCTATGAGAAATGGTAGCAGGCGGAAGAAGAGGTTGAAAAAAGGGAACTTGCTCAGAATACATTCCTGCGGCGTGAAAGCCGGATAGGACGGGGGTCTGACGTGCCCGCATACTGATTGTTTGAAGTAAAAATAATCGTTGACAGCGGCAGAGGGGCAGCCGTAGATTGACCAAATAAGAAAAAGTTTTGCTATTGAATGTTCACGTGTTCTTGCAACCGGTTACGCGAACATACTTTCCAAATCTCCGGAGGCGTCGTTGTGAAAATAAATCCTTTATTCAAATGCTCTTATCGTCTACTCGTCGTTGCGGCCGCGGCTATGATTCTGCTGGCGCCCACAGCCGTCCATGCGCAGCGTTATCTTGGCGCAATCAGCGGTGTTATCAGCGATCCGTCGGGCGCAAAGGTTGCCGGAGCAAAGGTTACGGCAACCGAAGGCGCGACAAAGTTTGCCACTGTCGTTCAAACGTCTGGGGCGGGCACCTACAACATGCCTGCCCTTCAGCCGGGAACCTACACCATTACAGTCGAGGCTCAGGGCTTTCGCAAAGAGACGCGCTCAGGCGTTGTATTGACCGCCGGGCAGAGCCAGCTCGTCGACTTCAGCCTCTCGGTGGGGACGGCAACCGAGACGGTCGAAGTGAGCGCGGAGAATTCGCTGATTGATACCGGTTCGGCCAACATTGCCACGACGCTCAGCAACCAGGAGGTCACGGACCTGCCGAATAACGGGCGCAATCCTTATGTGATGGCGACCCTTGCGGCTGGTGTCATCAATGGCGGCTCGGGCGGATATTTTCAAGGCAAGTCGAGCCAATTCACGAACCCGTTCAGCGGCGTCGCGGTACAGCTCGTCACCGACGGCAGTGGCGGCCATAACCGGCTGACGCTGGACGGTATTCCAAACGACTCGGCCGAGCGGCTTTCCGGCGCGAGCTATACGAACTTCGTGCCCTCACCCGAGGCGGTGCAGGAGGTCAAAGTGCAGACCTCGATCTTCGACGCCGAAGTGGGCCACGGCAATGGCACCGTGACCAACACCGTAGTGCGCAGCGGTAACAACCATCTGCACGGCGCGGCGTATTACGTGTTTCAGAACACATACCTGAATGCGAACACGTCGGAGAAGGCGCTGACCAACGCTCCGCGCAACAACAGCCAGTTGAGCCAGACGGGCTTTGTGCTCGATGGCCCGGTCTATATTCCGAAGATCTACGACGGGCACGACAAGACGTTCTTCATGGTGGCCTATGAGCGGTATGCCTCGCACCAGGCGATCAACTACTCCTCGCGGATGCCGACGCAGGCAGAGCGCGGCGGCGACTTCTCAGACCTGTGCAGCGCATTCGACAGCAATGGGCTCTGCACCTCGGGCGTGCAGATCTACGATCCGCAGTCGCCGATTGACTCCTTCGGGAACCGGACACAGTACTTTGCCAACAACAAAATTCCGTCAGGCCGCGTGACGAGCGTCGGCACAAACCTCTTGAGCTACTATCCGCTACCGAATGTTCCGGGAGCTTCAGCGACAGGTGGCACGAACTATATTGCCACGCAGACCTCGTATGCCAGCACCTATCCTTCCTTCATCGTGCGGTTCGACCAGGCGATTGGTTCAAAGAACAAGGTGAACGTGATCCTGTTCCGCTCAGGTCTGACGCAGCAGGGGCCGCATGAGGGATTCCCGAAGGAGATCGGCCCGGGCGACTGTGGCGTCTGCTTCTACCATGTCTACCGCAACAACCGCGGCGGCAGCATTGACGACGTGCAGCAGTTCTCAGACTCGATGGTGCTGGACTCGCGCCTCGGTATTCTGTATCACCCATTCGGGCTGGTCTATCCGGATGCCACGGGCTACGACCTGTCGAAGCTGGGCATTTCGAGCACCGGGCTGCCGTATACGTCCTTCCCCGGCGTCAGTCCTTCGGGATATGCGCAACTGCCGTCTGCGGCGCGTGGTCAGGTGAGCACGAACATGACGGGCGCGCTCGAAGAGGTACTGACCAAGACGATCCGTACGCACACACTGCGCTTCGGCTTCGAGGGCAATCTGATCCGCTACAACGTGCAGAATCCGCAGAGCGGCTTCGGCACATTCAACTTCGATGACCGTTTCACCCAGAAGAACTACCAGACGGGCGACCCCAACTCCGGCAATGCTATGGCGGCGCTGCTGCTTGGAGCTTATACCTCGACTTCCTATAACATCACGCCGGCGTATGCATTGCAGCAGATTTACATGGCGCCGTTCGTGCAGGACGACTGGCGCGTGACGCCGAAGCTGACGCTGAACCTGGGCGTGCGCTGGGATTACGAGTCGCCCTTCACCGACCGGCACAACAGGCAGGTCTCCGGCTTCTGCACTACGTGCGACAACCCGCTGCAGGTTCCGGGTCTTGCGCTCAAGGGCGGGCTCCAGTACACCAGCTCCAGCAACCGCTTCCCCTATCCGCGCGACCTGAACAACTTCCAGCCGCGGATTGGCGTGGCGTACCAGATGTTCCCGAACACGGTGCTGCGCGCGGGCTACGGCATTATCTACTTCAACACGCTGGAAAGTCCCATTGGCACTGGCTTCAGCCAAGGCACCAGCTACAACAACTACCTCGCCAATACACCTCTCAACACGATCGACAACCCGTTCCCTACGGGCGTACTGCTGCCGACGGGAAGCTCGCAGGGGTTAAGCTCGGCAATCGGCCAGGGCGTCAGCTTCTACGATCCGCACCACGTGCAGCCGAAGAGCACGCAGTATTCGGTGAGTGTGCAGCAGGGCTTTGGCAATGGGATGGCCTTGCAGGTTGCCTATGTGGGCGCGCGGCCAACGCAACTGGAGGTCAACCACAATATCAACATCGTCCCGACGCAATACTGGAACCAGGGCGGCACCGGGGCCAACTACCTGAATGCCACTGTGGCGAACCCGATGTACGGCCTAATTCCACAGAACCCCAGCTTCAACGGCAAGACGATCAAACAATCTCAACTGCTGTTGCCTTTTCCGGAGTTTCAGGGCGTCACCGAGAACGGCTCTTCGATCGGCAGCGCGCCGTATAACGCGCTGCAGGTCCAGGTGTCCAGACGGATGCGGCACCATGTCAGCTTCCAGGCCAACCTGACCTGGGACAAGGTGATGCTCCACACCTTCTACTACGACGACTACTCGGCTGGTCTCGGCAAGCTGGCCTCGCAGCAGGACGCCAACCCGACGCTATTCGGCAATATCTTCGGCACGGTCGAGTTGCCGAAGCTGCTTGCCCGGTCGTTCTTCGTGCGGCAGGCGCTGGGCGGGTGGAAGCTCAACACGGTGGCGCGGTTCAGCAATGGGCCAATGATTGGTGTTCCCGGTGGATATGATGTGATTGGCAACTACGTGCAACCGCATCAGACCTACGCTCGCGAATTCAATACGTGCTACGAGAGCGCAAGCCTGAACAGTTCAACCGGGGTCGTGACGTACACCCAGCAAAATACCCAGATTGGCTCAAACGGTGCGCCGGTTCACCAGGCATGCGACACGCTCTCGTCGACGCCTGCGTTCCGCCAGCGGATTGCATACCAGTCGCAGAACTACCCCGCTGTGCTGAAGGTGCGCGAGCCGCTGAAGCCACTGATGGACCTCTCGGTATTCAAGCAGTTCATTCTGCGTGAAGGCCTGAGCTTCGAGATCCGCGGCGAGTTCTTCAACGTGATGAACACGCCGAACTACGGCGGCCCAAGCACCAGCCTGGGCGCGGCGAATGCTGGTTCGGTGCTCTCGTACTCGTCGTCCTACCCGAAGGGCTTCTTCACACAGGCCAACGATCCGCGACTCGGTCAGCTCACGGCGCGGTTGAACTTCTAACTCCACCAACACGCTGCGCTGTGGTGCCCGCAAAGCCCGCAGCGCAGCGTATTTTTCTTTGCCCGAATCTGTGGAAGATATGCTTTGAACAAGAGACTATTCGCAGAGATGACAGGCCCTTCGCGCTTTACCAAACTGTGTGTGATTCCGGCGCTGCTCGTTGTCAGCACCGGGGTGGCGCAGACAAGTCTGAAATCCGGGTTTTCGGGAACACCTCCCGCAAAACGCAGCGCGGTTGCCGACCACCTGTTGAGTGGTTTCAAAGACCCGCCCCCGCAGGCGCGGCTGCGCTGCTACTGGTGGTGGCTCAACGGACATACCGACAAAGCAACCATCACGCGCGATCTGACGGAGATGAAGCGCAAGGGCTATGGCGGCGTGCTGCTGGTCGATGCCAATGGCGCAAACCAGAACGGCAACGCGAGCGTGCCCGCCGGGCCGGAGTTCGGAAGCCCTGCGTGGCGGGAGCTATATCTCCACGCCCTGCGCACGGCGAACAATCTGGGCCTTGAGGTTACGCTCAACATCACCAGCGGCTGGAACCTTGGCGGCCCCGATGTCCGGCCCGAGGAGGCATCGAAGCTGCTGACATGGTCGCGGACGCCGATGCTTGCAGGCGACAGCGGGAAGGTTGTGCTCGCGCGGCCTGCCATCAGGAACGGATTTTTTCGCCAGATCGCAGTGCTGGCATATCCGTTGCATCATGGACGCGATCTGGCTGGGCAAGGTTCAGACACGCGCGCGCCGCTGCGGCAGCTTGCGCTGAAGTCTGCTGCTGCCGAGGGTGGCTTCTCCATGCCGGATATGACGCGCCTGTTGATGCATGGCCCCTCGGTCGCTGGTGAGCAGGACTTCGACCTCTCTGAGGTGAAGGACATCTCCGATGAGGTGGACGCCGATGGTAGCGTGCGATGGACTCCGCCTGCCGGCGGCGCGAAGGACTGGGAGATTCTCTGGATTGGCTACACCGACTCGGACGCGCGCGTTTCCACGTCGAGCGGCGCGTGGCAAGGGCTGGCCATCGATTATCTTGACCCGTCTGTGCTCGATACGTATTGGAAGCGGGATGTTCAGCCGCTCTTGACCATGGCAAAGCCCTATCTGGGTAAGACGCTGAAGTATGTCGCCACCGATAGCTGGGAGCTGGGCGGCACGAACTGGACCGGCAACTTTCGCAAGGAGTTCCGCAAGCGACGCGGATACGACCCCGTGCTCTATCTGCCGGTTGTCGCTGGACGCATCGTTGGCAGCCGCGACCAGAGCACACGCTTTCTGGCCGACTTGCGTCGCACGGTGGGCGACCTCGTCACCGGACACTACGACCACATGGCGCAGTTGGCCGCACAGTATGGCCTGGGGATTCAGTGCGAATCGGGCGGTCCACATGGAGCGCCGCTCGACGCGCTTGAGACCTTCCGCTCAGCCGCTGTTCCGCAGACGGAGTACTGGGCGTGGTCGCCCGAGCATCGCTCATCCGACGCGGACCGCTTTTTTGTGAAAGAGGCATCGAGCGCGGCGCATATCTATGGCCATCCGCTGGCTGCCGACGAGGGCATGACCTCGATCGGCAACCAGTGGAACGAGTCGCTGGGCACGAACCTGAAGCCTGCATTCGATCGCGCACTGACCGAAGGCATGAACCGGCTGGTGTGGCATGAGTTCACCTCGTCGCCACGGTCGCTGGGCCTGCCGGGGCAGGAGTATTTTGCCGGCACGCACCTGAATCCTAATGTGACGTGGTGGCGCGACGCAGGCGCGTTCACGCTCTACCTGAACCGCGCGCAGTTTCTTTTGCAGCAGGGCGAACCGGTCGTGGATGCGCTCTACTACTACGGCGACAATGTGCCGAACTTTGTCCGGCTGAAGAGTGACGATCCTGCGCGGGTGCTGCCGGGGTTCGACTACGATGTCACCGACACGGACGCGCTGCTGCACCGCATCGTCATCCGAGGCGCGATGCTCGAGACGCCTGAGGGCATCAGCTACCGCGCGTTGGTGCTGCCTCGTTCTCGGATTTTGCCGCTGGCCGTGCTGAAGCTTGCCCGGGACTATGTGATGGGGGGAGGCACTCTGGTGGGCGAGCGTCCGCTGCGCAGCCAGGGTATCGTTACGGACGCCGCAACGAAAGAGTTTGCGGCCATCACCGACGCAATGTGGTCTGCGTGCGAGCAGAGTCAGGGGCATCACGCCGTGCTGGGCCAGGGCCAGCTTGATTGCACGGATTCAGCCCGCACGGCGCTTGTCGGCGAAGGAGCCCTGCCTGATTTCGAGACCGCCGGCTCGTTCGATTATGTACATCGTCTTGCAGGCAGCACGGACATCTACTTCGTCCGCAATACACAAGACAAGCCAGTGCAGGCCGTAGTGACATTCCGTGTCTCCGGCAAACAGCCAGAGCTGTTCGATGCCGTCACGGGCAGAGTTGTTAAGACGCTCCTGTTCGCGCCGACAGCAGATCACCGCACGCGCGTGGCGTTGAATTTGGAGCCGTTCGGATCGGTGTTCGTTGTCTTTCGCCACGTCGCAGCCGAGAACGCGGTCACGCGGATCGCGCACAGCGGCAAGGTTCTCTACTCCACCACAAGCCCCGGAGAGATGTCGTTGCCACCTGACTTCATCATCGCGTTGGAGCACGGCACAGCGGAGATCGAGACTTCGCTGGCGGGAGGCTATGAGGTCAGCTTCGCAGACGGCACGAGCACGCGCGTCTCTGCTCATGCCGTTGCGAACACGGCCGTCTCAGGCCCGTGGACGCTGAGCTTTCCTCCGGGCTGGGGTGCGCCGTCGCACGTGAACGTGGAGCGGCTTGCATCCTGGACCGAGTCCTCCGACCCCGGCGTGCGCTATTTCTCCGGCACGGCAACCTATCGGACTACGGTTCATCTGACCGCCGCGCAGCTTGCCGGGTATCACGGCCTCGACCTCGACCTGGGCGAGGTGCATGAAGTGGCCTCAGTTCGCATCAACGGAGGACCGGCGCAGGTGCTGTGGAAGGCGCCCTATCGCCTGCGCGTGGATCGCCTGTTGCATCCGGGAGCCAACAGCATTCAGATCGACGTGACGAATCTGTGGCCCAACCGCCTGATCGGTGATGCACAGTCGCCTACGGGAAAGCACTACACCTGGACGAACATTCGGAAGTACACGAAGGACTCGCCGCTGCTGCCGTCCGGCCTGCTCGGCCCGGTCAGCCTTCGCCCGACATACCTGTTGCCGCTGCCCGCGAAGCGCTGACGCTCAGACTCAACCGCTGAAGCTACAGATGTCCTGTAGGCGGTAACTCAGGAGAAGTGAGGCTGCCATATCCGAATACAATCGCTCTATGGCGACGCGCGTCCGTTCGTATTCAAAGATCAATCTGGGGCTGGCGATTGGGCCGGTGCGCGGGGGTGGGTTTCATGGGCTGGCAACCCTTTACCAGACGCTTGGGCTGCATGATTTTGTGACGGTTTCGGCGCGGGCTTTGAGCGGTGGGGTGGCTTCGCGGATTGTTTTGACGACCAACAACTCGCGAGTGCCCGTCGATGCTCGGAATACGTGCTGGAAGATGGTCGAGAAGGCGCTTGCCCGGTTGGGCGTGGCGGCTGAAGTCTCTATCTATATAGAGAAGCGGCTCCCGGTGCAGGGTGGAATGGGAGCCGGGTCGGCCAATGCGGCGGCGGCGCTGCTGGGGTTGGAGCGCGAGTTGGGCGTAGCTTTGCCTGGGGTCGAGCGGCTGCGGCTAGCCAGCGAGGTGGGGTCGGATGTGCCGCTGTTTCTGCTGGGTGGGGCGGTGTTGGGGCTGGGGCGCGGGGAGATGGTGTTTCCGATGCCGGATTTCCCCCGGACCTGGTGCGTGGTGGCGGTGCCGGAGGTGGGGGTCTCGACGCCGCAGGCCTTCAGGGACTGGGATGAAAAGCAGGGATCCGGGGCTGGGAATCAGGGATCAGATGACTCCGCTGGATTGACTTCGGGGGCTGGCGCCGATAGACTAGATGAGTTGAGCCTTGCTTACGCCTCGCTTTCTGCTATTACAGGCGAGGGTAAGTGTGGAACATCCGGTATCGTTCGCGTTCAAAGCCCTGATGACAAGCGGGTTGTGTCTGGTGAAAATCAGACGGGCGCGATGAACGATCTGGCCGAGAATGCCCTTCTCGCGCTTGTCCGCACCGGGATTGGAAGCGACGGTCTTCATAACGACTTTGAAGACGTAGTGTTTCCACAGCATCCCTCCTTGCGTGCAATCAAGCGTCAACTGATGGGTGATTCGGCCTCCGGCGAAGACACGGCGTTGTATGCCGCGCTCTCCGGTTCCGGCTCCGCGCTGTTCGGACTTTACCGGTCCGAGGCGGAGGCAAGGGAGGCTCAACGGCGCGTCCAGGAGTCCGGGACTAAGGCGTTGGTGACAGCCACGCTGCCCCGCGAGGACTACTGGGCGGAGATGTTCGCGGAGTGACGGGTTCACTGGGCGATCGACTAATGGTAGGTCAAGTGCCTTTGGAGCACTTTGTCTAGGTTCGAATCCTAGTCGCCCAGCCAGAATGTTGACGCCGCACGCGACGAGCAGATTTAGGGTTCTTTGGCGGCCGGAACAGGTCGCGGAAGTTGGATGGTTTTTCGGGTCCGCAGAACAAGGCGGACAGAAGTACGAAGTTTGGAAGAGCAGTCTTAGGTTTTTGCAGTTCGCAACAAGAATTTCGAGAACAGGCGCGAGGCCGCAACAAGGCCACGCAAGACGAAAGCAGCAGGAACAATCAAGGTCAACCAGCCTCGGAGGTTTCCACGTGAGAGAAAAAGACACGACTGCGGTTCTTTCCCCTATTTCAGAGCAGGCTGAAGAGACAAGCTCTCAGCCTGCGCAGGCCGCCCAGACGGGCAGCCCGTCTCAAACCCAGTCTCAGACAAAGACGGCAGCCGAGCGAAAACGCCCCGGCAAGCTGGGCGAGAGCAAACGCATCAAGATCTTCTGCGGGTCGTCAAACCCGGCGTTGTGCGAGGAGATCTGCAAGTTCGTCGGTGTGCCGCTGGGCGAGACCCGGTTGCAGAGATTCTCCGACGGCGAGGTCCATTTTCAACTGCTCGAGAACGTCCGCGGCGCGGATGTGTTTGTTGTGCAGCCTACGTGTTGGCCGGTCGATCAGCATCTTGTCGAGCTGCTGATTATGATGGACGCGCTCAAGCGTGCATCCGCCGGACGCATCACGGTGGTGATTCCCTACTATGGCTACGCCCGGCAAGACCGTAAGGACAGGCCGCGCGTCGCCATTACGTCGAAGCTGGTTGCCGATCTGCTGACCACCGCCGGCGCGAACCGCGCTTTGCTGGTCGATCTGCACGCGGCGCAGATCCAGGGATTTTTCAATATTCCGGTGGACCACTTGTTCGCCAGCCCCGTGCTGGTGAGCTACTTCCGGGAGTTGAATCTGCCGAATCTGACGGTGGTTTCGCCGGATGCGGGAGGCGTGGAACGGGCGAGATTCTTCGCCAAGAAGCTGGAAGTGCCGCTGGCCATTGTGGACAAGCGGCGCACGGACATTAACGTGACCGAGGTGATGAATGTCATCGGCGATGTGAAGGGCCGGACATGTTTGATCCTCGACGACATTATCGACACCGCCGGAACGTTGGTGAAGACGGCGGAGGCGCTGCTGGAACAGGGCGCGGAAAAAGTTTATGCGTGCGCAACGCATCCGGTGCTGTCAGGGCCGGCGGTCGAGCGCATCGCAAATTCACGGCTGGAGCAGGTGGTCGTGACGAACACCATCCCTTTGCGCGAAGACGCGAAGGCGGTGGGGAAGATCAAGGTGCTTTCGATCGCCGGCCTGCTGGGCCGCGCCATTGAGAGCATCCACATGGAGACCAGCGTGAGCACGCTGTTCAACTAAGGTGCAGGGTGTAGGGAATAGGGTGTAGGGAATAGAAGGCCATCTGGCGACATATTCCTGCCCTCTTCAAGTTCAGGCAGTATCAACCGGCGGCTCGGCCGCAAAGGGAGCGCAGGAGCGGACGAATAGGTGAAAAAGTGCGGGGGTTTTCTATTCCCTACACCCTATTCCCTATTCCCTGCCTTTCGTGCCCGAAAGGAAAAGTGAAACATGGCAGCATCGACTGAAGCAGTGGTAGCGACGCCCCGTTCGGGCAAGTTCAACAAGAATGCGGCGCGGCGGGTTCGCGTTGCGGGCAGGATTCCGGCTGTGGTTTATGGTGCGGGTCAGGAAGCGGTCGCGGTTGCGGTTGACCCGCGCGTGATTACCAAGATCCTGCACTCGGAGTCGGGCCACAACACCATCTTCGACCTGACCGTCGAGGGTTCGGGAGCGGTGAAGGCGATGATCGTGGACTGGCAGCATGAGCCGATCAAGGGCAACCTGCTGCACATCGACCTGAAGCGGATCGCGATGGACAAGGCGATGCGCGTCTCGGTGCCGATCCAGTTGCTCGGCGTGCCGGTTGGCGTGAAGACGCAGGGCGGCATCATCGAGCACGTCATGCGCGAGGTCGAGATCGAGTGCCTCCCGGCGGATATTCCGAGCCACCTCGATGTGGACGTCTCCGGCCTGGAGCTGCATGGGCTGATTCGCGTCAAGGACCTGCCGCACTCGGGCAGCATCAAGTTCCTGGGCGACGAGGATGCGACGGTTGCGCACGTCACCATCGTCAAGGAAGAGGTTGTGGCGGTTGAAGAGACCGCGGCTGCTCCGACGGAGCCCGAGGTGGCGAAGAAGGGCAAGGGCGAGACTGAGGGCGCTGCTGCTGCTCCCGCCGCCGACGCCAAGGACGCGAAGAAGAAGTAGAACAGCAGGGTGCAGGGAGCGGAATGCAGGGCATAGAAGGACTGCTTCCCGGCACTGCATCTGGAGATTACGGCGTGAAGCTGATTGTCGGGCTGGGAAATCCTGGGATCGAGTATCAGTTCACGCCGCACAATGCGGGGTTTCTGGCGGTTGATCGCATCGCGGAGGAGTGCGGTGTGAAGATTGCAAACCGCCGGGGCCGCGCACTGACGGCGAAGGCAAGGTTCGCGGGGCAGGATGTTCTGCTGGCCAAGCCGGAGACGTTTATGAATCTGAGCGGGCTTTCGGTGGCCGCTCTGGTCGAAGAGTTGGAGCTGGATCCTTCGGCCGACGTGATGGTGTTGTACGACGAGCTGGCGTTCCCGCTGGGGCAGTTTCGCATCGCCCAGCGCGGCTCGGCGAACGGGCACAACGGAGTGAAGTCCATCTCCGGCGTGCTGGGCACGGAAGAGTGGTTGCGCATCCGCATCGGCGTTGGGAAACCGGCGCTGGAGGATGGGCGGGAGATCAAGGCGGGCGGCAGGGACTATCTGCTGACGCCGATGCGCAGGCAGGAGCTTGCGGTGCTGGATGAGGTGCTCGACCGGGTACGAGATGCGGTCGAAGCGGTACTGACGAAAGGCGTCAGCGCCGCGATGAATGAGTTCAACAGGAAACAGGGAACAGGGATCAGGGAACAGGGATCAGAAGACTAACGCAGTACATTCCATACCGGACCGGCGGAACAACGGCTGGCGCGGTGCGAAGCAGAACTTCGCAGAAAGAAGTAGCCGAATGAATCGCACTTATGAAGTGATGTACATCGTCCGACCGGACGTTGAAGAGGCAGAGATCGACAAGCTGATTGAAGGCTTTTCCGGCAACGTCACCAATGGCGGCGGCGAGGTGAAGAGCGTGGAGAAGATGGGCCGCCGCAGGCTGGCCTACACCGTCCGCAAGTTCAACGACGGTTTCTACGTGCTGATGACGATCGCAGCGCAGGGTTCGCTGGTCGCGGAGATCGAGCGCCGTCTGCGCGTCTCCGAGCAGGTGATCAAATTCATCACCGTGCGCATGGATGAAGAAGAGAAGCGGCTGGCGAAGGTCAAGGCCATCCGCGACACGAAGGTGAAGCGCAGCGCGCTGCCTCAGGCTCCGGCCGAGGGTGAGGCTGCTGCTGCCGTCGAGGAGCCGGCGAAGCCTGCCGAGGCGCACGCTGAAGCTGCTTCGGAGAGCGCGGCCGCTGTCTAGTTTTTCGCTGACGATATTTGCGATGACGGCTTGCCGCATCGTCTGACACGATCAACGCCTCACTCCGCTTCCATTCAACCGGAACCGGCTGCATGTTCAGAGGTCCCACGGCGGGCCTGGAGCGCGGAAGGCACAACGCAAATGAGAGGGAAACATCATGGCTGACGAGACTACGAGCACACCATCGACGGAACAGCACACGTCCACACCTGCATCCACCCCGCGCCCTGCCCACGCAGGCCCCCGCCCGCCGCGTCCGGCAGGCGGCCCCGGCGGCGGCCCCGGCGGCCGGAAGTTCTTCCGGCGCAAGAAGGTCTGCAAGTTCTGCACGGAAAAGATTGACGCGATCTCGTATCGCGACGTGCGCCTGCTGCAGGGCTTTGTGGCCGAGCGCGGCAAGATTGTTCCGCGTCGTCTGACAGGTGTCTGCACCCGGCACCAGCGCCGCCTGAGCCTGGCCATCAAGCAGTCGCGCAACATCGCGCTGCTCGCCTTTGCCGCTCGCTTCTAACTTAGATTAACGACCGGCGGAAGGGACGCCGGACAGGAACCGGAGAATTCGCATGGAAGTCATTCTGAAGGAAGATGTCAATAAACTGGGACACCGCGGCGACGTGGTGAAGGTCGCCGACGGCTACGGGCGCAACTATCTGCTGCCGGAGAAGCTGGCTATCGAAGCGACCGCTGTGAACAAGGCCGTCATCGATCAGATGAAGGCGTCGGCGGTGCGCAAGTCGGCCAAGGAGAAGGTGGACGCGACGGCGCTGGCGGAGCAGCTCAATGCGGTCGAGCTGGTGTTCGAGCGGAAGGTGGGCGAGAGCGACCACCTGTTCGGCTCGGTTACATCGAGCGACATCGCGCACGAGCTGGAGGCCAAGGGCTTCACGGTTGATCGCCGCAAGATTGCGCTCGACGATCCGCTGAAGAGCATCGGAGAATATCACGTTCCTGTGAAGCTGCACCGCGAGGTGACGAGCCACGTGAAGGTGACGGTGAAAGGCGACCGGGAAGAGGAAGCGGTCACGGCTGAGGCGACGGCCGAGTAATTCGGCTGCCACCTTCACGCTGCACCGGTAGAATACGAGGCGGCCACGGATGGCATGGATGGACGCGGATGGATTCCGCGTTCTTTCGTGTCGGTTCGTGGTCGCTTCTTTGTGTCTGAATCGAGGGTGATGCTCTGTGCGGACGCAGGCAGGTAGGCTGCTCCCGCGGTGGGTACCCCCTCCACCTGTTTTTGTGCAAAGTCCTTCGAACAAAGGACTTAGGTCCGGACCTCGATTAGGGTGTTCTGTAAAGTATTGATTCTATTGGAATAAAAAGATGAGCCTCGGGTAAAGTCCTTTGAACAAAGAAGTTATGCTGTTTTAGGTGCGAGACGCGGATTCCCTTCGGGAATGACAACAAAAAAATGATGACAAGGAGTGAGGGCTGCTTTGGGGATGAGGAGGTCATGGGGCTATACCTCCGGGGAAACGGCTATCGATGTGCCAGATCCATTAATTAAAGGCTAGCAGGTTGGGAGGGGTAATCCCGCCACGGGTAAGTGACTTGGGGTGAGTGGGTTAGGGTCTTTGGGGGGTTGACA
>NZ_DASUBE010000061.1:0-32484 GCF_035763405.1 Edaphobacter sp. | reverse complement strand
GAGGGTGCTGAAAAAGTCATTGGCGAAGAGAAAGGCGTACCTCAGCGGCTAAAGCCGCGCTGATTTTGCGGTACTTGCGGCACGGCTGAAGCCGTGCCCTTAAGCAAAACGGACTTTTTCAGCACCCTCTAAAGCCCCTTGATTTTGCTGGGATTTTCGCAGGGTTAAAGCCCTGCGCTCCCACCGAGAAGCACAAAGCGTGCATTTTCCCGCAGCTTGTGGTCCCACGCTCATCCTTAGGAAGCTCTGATTGAGTATCGAAGGGCCACGGAATGAATCGGCGCAGAAAAGAAATACAGGGATTCTTCGCTGCGCTCAGAATGACGGGTCGAAGATGCGTTCAGGATGACGGGTTGAAGAAAGGTGCTGGAGGGCTTGAGGCCGTCGGGTGTGGGCGCGCTGACGGCAGGCTGTTGGGCGATGAGGCCGGCTGCGCCTAGCGAGAGAAGAGAGAGCGCGAGGATGCGTCGGAGCATGGTTGGAGTGAGGCAGTAAAGCGGGTGAGTGTCTAGTGGTATTTCTTTGGGCGTGCTTGCGGATTTACCACCTTTCGCGATGAGGCTGCGATGGATGGAGTGTCCGCACAGAGGTGCGAAATGGTTCTACCCGGGTGCGGCCTTTGGGGGATGTGTGGGCACGGTATGCGTTGATGCCGGAGCGGGAGAAATACGGGGGGCTCTCCACTGCGGCGGCAAAGGGCGCCGCCTTCGGTCGAGATGACGTGAGTTTGGGTTGGTTTTTTAGAGCATTTCGTAACCCGGGGTGGAACGGAGATTCCCTTTGGGTAATGACAACAAAAAAGCGATTGCAAAAGCGAAACGCAGATTCCCTTCGGGAATGACAACAAATCAGATGACAGCAAATCCTGCGCCTTCCCTTCGGGAATGACAACAAGATGTGGTGGTCACGCCCCTTCAAAGTCATGCCTTCATCAGAGCTTTCTCAGGCGGATTTTTCGGTGGTGTCGGCTTTGGCTTTGCGGAGGTCGTCGCCGAGGAGGATGGCTTCGGCGATCTCGCGCATGGATTTGCGGCGCTGGCGACTTTCAGCCTGCATACGGCGGTAAGCTTCGTCTTCGGTGATGGCGAGGTCGCGCTGGAGGATGCCTTTGGCGCGATCGACCGCCTTGCGGGTTTCCAGTTTGCCGGTGAGCTGCGCGTTTTCGCTTTCGAGGCGCGCTCGCTCGATCTCTGCGCCGACGAGGTAGCCGATGGTGGAGAGCAGGCGCACTTCGTTGGGCGAGTGCTGGTAGGAGAGGCGGTGTTGCAGATTGATGACGCCGACGACCTTGCCGGCGCAGAGGATCGGGGTGCAGAGGATGGCCTCGAAGTGGTCTTCGGGGACGTTTTTGAAGGCTTTGAAACGCGGGTCGTTGGAGGCGTTGGAGGCGATGGCCACGGGCTCGCGGTGCTCGGCGGACCAGCCGGTGACGCCCTGGCCGAGTTTGATGCCGAGGTGATCGACGAGGTCGGCGTGCGGGTTCTGCGAGGCGCGCAGGACGAGCTTTTCGCCTTCGAGCACGTAGATGAAGCAGGAGTCGCAGGGGATGATGGTGGTGACGAAATCGACGATGCGGCCGAGGACGACGTGGAAGGAGTCGGAGCCGGCGATGCGGCTGGAGATCTCGTGGAGGAAGTCGATGGGCATGAGCGCGTCGCGGAAGCCGGCCATGGTGGGCGTGGAGGGGGCAACGCGGCGCACGCGCTGGGTCGCGGGTTTTGCGGCGGCGGCTGCGGATTTTGTGGGCGCAGCAGCAGGTGTCTGAGCGGGCACGGCTGATTTGGCGGGAGCGCGGAGGGCGTCTTTGGCTGCTTCACCGCTGCGTTTCTGGCGGAGGACCTTGGCGGCGTACTGCGCGGCTTCGTTGACGAGGAAGCCCATCTTTGGACGCGAAGGCTCGAAGTCGGGAGTGAGGCCGTAGTGCGCGAGTTCTTCGGAGGTGGTGGGGCCGATGGAGATGACGACCATGGATCGAAGTCCTTCGCGCAGCTCCTGCTGGCTGTTCATGACTTCGGCTACCTGGAAGAGATGGATGATCTGCACGGCGGTCATGAAGAGGACGACATCGACGTTGCCTTTGGCGATGCCGAGCACGCATTCGCGCAGGGGGCGGAGATCTTCAGGAAGCGCCCATTGGTAGACGGGGACTTTGGTGACTTCGCGGCACCGCTCGCTGAGCGCGGAGAGAAACTCGGGGTTGGATGCGCCGTACTCCTGCACGGCGACGCGCATCTCGGCGAGGGAAGCGCCGTATTTGGCTTCGAGGCCCTGCATTATCTCGCGCCAGGTGTTTGGCTCGGCTGCGGTGACGGAGACGGGGACCTTCAACTCTTTGAGCGCGGCCTGCGGCTTTGGCCCGCGCGCGGCGATCTGTACAGCGCGCAGGGCATGAAGGAACTGCTCGCGGTCGAATTTGGTTTCGACGATGTTGAGCAGCGTGCGCACGCCGACGCCGGTGAAGAAGATGACGAGGTCGAAGTTGCCTTTGAGAAGGTTGTCGGCGAAGTCGAGCGCCTGGCGGTTGGATTCGAGAGGGACTTCGCGCATGGCGGGGACGACGAAGGGTTCGCCGCCGTAGGTGCGGATGAGCTTTTCCACCTCAGTGGCGCGGCGCGATTCCAGTGAGAGAACTCTGAGCCCGTCGAAACTCGCGTGTGCCATGGATACCCCCGGTTCCAGTCTGACAGCCGGCTATCGCGTGGTTGCGTGCCGGCCGGAAAGGCCATTCAGAAAAGCAGTTTGCCAATGCTACGTGGCAAAGCGGCGGTGAGTGGTGCAAAGAGAAATGGTGTGACGCCCACTATTTTACAGGCGCGTCGGAGTTGCTCATACGGGGAGTTGGGTCATCCGGTGTGGGACACGTCGGGGTGTCGCGTGGCGGGGAACGGATAACTGGTTTGTAACATAGCGGATTTTGAGAAACAAGAGCGGGAGATGAAAAGTCGTTCTCGGGAGCGAGAAAACCCGGCAATGACGCGGGTTTGGAGTTTTTTGTTGCATGAGCAGCAGTTTCCGGGTTAGTATTGTGTCACCGAAAGCATATTCAAAATATGCCTTTGGTGAAGGGGTTGTTCAAGCACCAGGGTGTGCTGGAGTCAGTCTCCTCCCTTCGAGTACCGATGCTCCGCGAAGAGCCTTGAATCCGCCGCATGTTGCGGTGTTGATTTGGCGGGTCGCGTCGAGCACGAAAACACAATCAGCCAACTCAACTCCATATCTTGCAGCCGTTCAAGGCTAAACGTCACTTTGAGCGATTTTCGACCGCTTGCGGTTGAGGGACATGGACATGATTGCTGAGACTCTCGTCAATTCGACCTTCGGTACGGAGCACTTCACCATGGAGCAGAAGCAGTATCTGCAGGGCTTCTTCGCCGGTGTGGCGCAGAGCAGAGCTGTGCCGTTTGTGGGGCATACTGCTTCGGGGCTGATTACGAACGACAGCTCGCTGGGTCTGCGGAATGAGGCGGCTGCGGAGGAAGAGCTTTACTTCGGGACACCGGTCTCCGATCTGTGCCGCGAGGAGCGATGGAAGTTCGAGCAGAATCCGCTGGATGTGTGGGACAAGTTGCTGGAGCATGCGAACGAAAATAAGGCGCCTGCGGTTGAGGACATCTTTCGCTTCAAGTTCCATGGGCTGTTTTACGTTTCGCCTGCGCAGGACTCGTTCATGCTGCGGATGCGGGTGCCGGGCGGCGTGCTGCGGGCGCATCAGTTACGCGGGCTGGCAGAGTTGAGCGCCGAGTGTGGCTCGGGACACGCGGAGATGACGACGCGCAGCAATTTCCAGATACGCGAGTTTGCGCCGAAGAGCATTGTGCGTGTGTTGAACGCGGTGCAGGCGTTGGGTATGTCGTCGCGTGGGTCGGGCGCGGATAATGTGCGCAACATTACGGCTTCGCCGCTGGCGGGGATCGACCCGAACGAGTTGTACGATGTGGCTCCGCTGGCTGAGGCCCTGAATACGTACATTCTGAACTCGCGCGATATGTATGGGCTGCCGCGCAAGTTCAATGTGGCGTTTGACGGCGGCGGCAGCGTGAGCGTGGTTGCAGATACGAACGATATTGGCTTGGTCGCGGTGCGGGTGGGTGAAGGGCAGGATGTTCCGGCAGGCGTTTACTTCCGCGTGCTGCTGTGCGGTATTACGGGACACCGGCAGTTTGCGAGCGACTGCGGCGTGCTGCTGCGTCCGGACCAGACGGTTGCGGTGGCGGCAGCGATGATTCGCGTGTTTGCGGAGAACGGCGACCGCACTGATCGTAAGAAGGCGCGGCTGAAGTATCTGGTGGATACGTGGGGCGTGGGGCGGTTTCTGGAAGAGACAGAGAAGCGGCTGGCCTTTCCGCTGATTCATCTGGCGGCTTCGTCGTGCGAGCCGCGTCAGGCGGTTGATCGCCAGGGGCATATTGGCGTGCATCCGCAGAGCCAGTCGGGGCTGAACTACATTGGCGTGGTTGCTCCGGTGGGGCGGTTGCAGGTAGCGCAGATGCTGGCGCTTGCTGAGGTTGCCGAGCGATTTGGCACGGGCGAGGTTCGGCTTACGGTTTGGCAGAACATGATTGTTCCGAATGTGGCTGAGGCGAATGTGCAGGCGGCAGTGGATGCGATTCGCGCAGCCGGGCTGGACGTTTCTGCCGGGAGCGTGATGGCGGGCACGGTTGCCTGCACCGGCAATCAAGGCTGCAAGTTCGCAGCCGCCGATACGAAGGCGCACGCAGTGGCGCTGGCGAACTATCTGGATGAGCGGTTCAACATTCTGCAGCCTGTGAACCTGCATGTGACGGGATGTTCGCACTCGTGCGCGCAGCACTACATTGGCGACATCGGCTTGATGGGTGTGAAGGTGGGCGGGGAGGAAGGCTATCAGGTCAATATCGGAGGCGGCTCGGACGGAGACCGGGGGATTGGGCGCGAGTTGATACCGGCCATCAAATTTATCGATCTGCCGGAGACGATGGGGCGCCTGTTTGAGGCGTTCACGAATCAGCGCAGGAGCGATGAGTCGTTTCTTGAGTTTAGCCGCAGGCACAGCGTCGATGAACTGAAGTCCTTTTGTCTTGCAAAGGAGGCTGCGTAGCGTATGTCGATCACTCCATTCATTCCGGAGACGGCCCCGTTTTCTGCTGATCAGCGCGCGTGGCTCAATGGATTTCTTGCGGGGATATTTCCCGATGCTGCTTTGACGGTGGCTCAGCCTGCGGTTGCGGCTGCATCGCTGAAGGTGGCTGTGCTGTATGCGTCGCAGTCGGGCACGGGGGAAGGTCTGGCCAGAAAGGTGGCGAAGGATCTGAAGGCAAAGGGTCACGTTGCCACGGTTGCTTCGCTCGATGCATATACGCCGTCGATGCTGGCGAAGGAAGAGCACGCGATCATGATTGCGAGTACGTATGGTGAAGGCGAGCCGCCGGAGGGTGCGCGACCTTTTTACGATCAGCTTAGTCTGGCGACGGCTCCGCGTCTGGAAAAACTTTCCTACTCGGTCCTTGCGCTTGGCGACAAGACATACGAGCAGTTCTGTCAATTTGGGATCAACCTTGATGCGCGTCTTCAAGCGTTGGGCGCCCGGTGTATCTATCAGCGGGTGGATTGCGACGTCGAACTGGATGAGGACTTCGCGCAGTGGAAGGCTGGATTGTTTTCGCGCCTTGATGACGTTGCTTCCGGCAAGGGCATCCGTGCAGAGGTGAAGCCGGTGGCTGCTGTTGCCTCAAAGGTTGTGGCGATGACGCCGGCCAAGGTGCAGGCGCATTCGCGTGACAATCCGTTTTCTGCTCCGTTGCTTGAGAAGACTGCGCTGACCAGAGATGTTTCGAGCAAGTTGACGCTGCATCTTGCGTTCTCGACCGCTGACTCGAAGCTTCACTACGAGGCGGGCGATGCCTGCGGCGTGATTCCACAGAACGATCCGCGGCTTGTGGGGCAGATTCTTGAGGTCTTGAAGTTTACGGGGAGCGAGAAGGTTGAGCTCGCGCAAGAGGGCGCGGTCACGGTGTTTGAGGCGCTGTTGCGTTCGCTTCAGGTGACTCGGCTGAACCGGAAGATGGTGCAGGCGTATGCCGCGCTGGGCAAGTGTCAGCGACTGCTGGATCTGCTGGTTCCCGAGCAGCAATCGCATCTGGATAAGTACGCGTATGACCGTGGGCTCATCGACCTGCTGTTGGAATATCCGGGCGTGGTGACGGCTCCGCATGAATTGGTTGCAATGCTGCCGAAGCTGACGCCGCGACTTTATTCGATCTCGTCGAGTCCGGCGGCGCACGCGGGAGAGGTTCACACGACGGTGGCTGTGGTTCGGTACAGAGCGCACAACATCGAGAGAGGCGGCGTGTGTTCGACGCTTTTTGCGGACCGTGTCTCCGTCGGCGATGCGTTGCCGATTTATATTCAGCCGAATAAGAAGTTTCGTCTGCCGAAGGAGTCGGACGCGCCGATCATCATGATTGGCCCAGGCACGGGGATCGCACCGTTTCGTGCGTTTCTGCACGAGCGCAGGTCGCTTGGCGCGACGGGCCGCAACTGGCTTTTCTTTGGCGAGCGCAGCGCGGCTACGGATTTTCTTTACGCCGATGAACTTCACTCCATGCTTGCCGACAAGCACCTGACAAGGCTTGACACTGCGTTCTCGCGCGATCAGGAGCACAAGATTTACGTTCAGGACAGGATGCTGGAGCAGGCTTCGGCCTTCTGGGAATGGCTTCAGGACGGAGCCACGATCTATGTCTGCGGCGATGCTTCGCGCATGGCGAAGGATGTCGATGCCGCACTGCACACCATTGTTGAACGCGAGGGGGGCCTCGGCCAGGAAGCCGCAAAGGACTACGTTCAACAGCTCAAAGATGAGCACCGCTACCACCGCGACGTTTACTAGGTTAAGTCCGCGAAGATTCCCTCCGGGGCTAAAGCCCCATTGAATTGAGGGACGTGATGGCGTGGCTGAAGCCACGCTCTTTCAAAACGAAGACTTAATCAGAGGCTCGCTAGAACACACTGAGTGTCACCAACCCTGTACCCGCACGGAACAAGGAGCTACACGTGTCTCTACTTCTCCATGAACGCGCTTTGACGGACGGTTCGGAGGACCTTGTGCGCATGACGATCGGGGAAATGGAGGACTTCCCTGAGGTCCGCGTGGCGAAGTCGCTGATCCCCGTACGCAGTCCGGAAGAGGGCGAGCAGTATCGCTTTCACTTCAACATGACGAAGTGCATCGGCTGCCGCTCGTGCGAGATTGCGTGCAATGAACAGAACGGCAATCCGACGGACATTCGCTGGCGGCGCATGGGAGAGATCGAGGGAGGTACGTATCCCGATACGCTGCGGCACTATCTGTCGATGGGGTGCAACCACTGTCTGGATGCGGATTGCGTGAAGGGCTGCCCGGTGAATGCGTACACGAAGGACCCTGTTACGGGTATTGTGTTGCATTCGGCGGACGCATGTATCGGCTGCCAGTACTGTGTGTGGAACTGTCCATACAGTGTGCCGCAGTTCAATGCGGAGCGCGGCGTGGTTGGCAAATGCGACATGTGCCATGGGCGGCTGGCGGATGGGCGCGAGCCAGCTTGCGTCAACGCCTGTCCGGAGGGCGCGATTGAGATTGAGATTGTTAATTTGGCCGAGTGGCGCGAGAACTATGCGGCGGCGGAGTCTCCGGGGATGCCCGCGGCGGGACACACGATTTCGACGACGCGCATCACGCTGCCTGCGCGATCTGCTGCGGAGCTGGAGCGGGTGGATGCGGGGCGCATACGGCCTGAACATGCACATCTTTCGCTAGTGCTGATGACGACTTTGATTCAGATGGTGACGGGCGCGCTGATTGCCGCGCTGCTTTGGAAGAGGGCCAGCCTGCCGATACTAAGCGTGTTGCTTGGGATCACGATGGTTGCGTTGAATATATCGGTCTTCCATCTTGGACGGCCTGCGTATGCGTGGCGCGCGTTGAAGATGTGGCGCCGTTCGTGGTTGAGCAGGGAAGTGCTTCTGTTCGGGCTCTTCTTCGCGGCGCTTATGTTAGCGACGGCGGCTGCCTGGGGTGCCGGGGAGCGAACGCAACTGATCTTAGGATGGACGGCAGCGGCGTTTGGGCTGGCAGGCACGGTGGCCAGCGCGTTCATCTATCTGGTTCCTGCGCGGCCCGCGTGGAACATGATGCATACGCCGGTGGATTTTGTTCTGAGCGCGGCGCTGATCGGAAGCGCATTTCCGGCGGCACTGATGCGGCTGGCAATACTGACGGGCCATGAGCGTGTGGTGGCAAGTGGTCGCATGCTGGATGCGATTTGGCCTTTGGCGCTTTGTGCAAGTTTGTGGCTTGCGAATCAGGTTGTTCGGTTGGTACGGCTGAATCGGTCGTCTTTGTTTGAGCGACGGGCCAGCGCGGCTTTGCTCAACGTGGAGAAGCTGCGCAATGTTCTGGCGCTCTCGTGGGGGCTGGCGTGCATGTGCGTCGTGCTTGCGCTCGTTGGTTACTGGATTCTGGCTTGCGTTACTGCGATTGGTGCAGTGCTATGCGCGCGCTATCTCTTCTTTGTTTCGGTGGTGCCGCTGAATATGGCTCTTACGTTTGCGCGGGGAGGTGAACGATGAGCGTCTTGATGAAAGCACGGCGGATGATGGGCTTCGATACGCGGAAGGATGAGTATGCCTTCGAGAAGGACGCGAGCGTGGGGCACATCTCCGCGACGCGGGTGGCCGAGACGTGGGTGAAGACGACCTGCGGCTACTGCTCTGTGGGCTGCGGAATGCTGGTTGGTGTGCGAGACGGCAAGGCGGTGACGGCGCGGGGAAATCCTGAGCATCCGGTGAATCGCGGCAAGTTGTGCCCGAAAGGGTTGAGCGAGCACCACATTCTGACTGCTCCCGGACGGGCGAAACAGCCGCTGCTTCGCAAGAACGGAAAGCTGGTTCCGGTTTCGTGGGAGGAGGCGCTCGACACGATGGTGGAGAGGATTGGCGCGGTGCAGAGGAAGTATGGCGACAATGCGCTCGGTGTTGTTGGGACGGGGCAGCTTGTGACCGAGGAGTGTTACACGCTGGGCAAGCTGGTGCAACTTGGTTTCAGGACGCGCAACAACGACGGCAATACGACGCTGTGCATGGCGAGCGCCGTAGCGGGCTACAAGATGTCGTTTGGCAGCGATGGGCCGCCGGGTTCCTACGAAGACATGGAGACGGCGGATGTGGTGCTTCTGATTGGCTCGAACATCGCGGATAACCATCCGATTCTGTGCCAGCGGCTGGAGCGCAACGAGAGCCGTACGCTGATCGTGGTCGATCCGCGTGTGACGAAGACGGCCATGATGGCGGACGTTCATCTGCCGGTGAAGCCGCGCAGCGACATCGCGTTGATTAACGGGATTGCTCATATTCTCATCCGCGAAGGTCTGATTGACCGGGACTACATTGAGCAGCACACGTCCGGGTACGACGAGTTTGCGGAGTTTGTCTCGACGTTCACGCCCCGGCACGTGGCGAAGATTACCGGGCTGAGCGAGGCAAAGATTGAGGAAGTTGCGCTGCTTTACGGCAGAGCGAAGGCAGCGTTTATCGGCTGGACGATGGGCGTCAATCACTCGACGCAAGGAGCCGTGACGGTGACGGCCATCAATAATCTTGCGCTGATGACGGGAAATATCGGCAGGGTGGGGGCGTCACCGTTCTCGATTACAGGCCAGTGTAATGCGATGGGCACGCGCGAGGCTGGCTTTACTTCGGGGTTGCCGGGATATCGCAAGTTTGAGAATCCGCAAGACCGCGAAGATCTGGCGCGAATCTGGAACGTTGATGTTGATCGCATTCCTACGGCGCGCGGGCTTGCGTATCCGGACATCATTGAAGGCGCGGTGACGGGGAAGATTAAGGCGCTGTGGTTCATTGCGACCAACCCGGTGGTGTCGTTTCCGAACTACTCGGTGCTGGAGCAGGCGCTACGAAGTGTGGAGTTTCTGGTGGTGCAGGATGGGTTTTATCCAACACCGACAGCCGAGTTTGCAGACCTTGTTTTGCCGGCTGCGATCTGGGGCGAGAAAGAAGGGACGTTCACCAATTCGGAGCGGCGGGTGAACAAGGTGAACCGCATTGTCGCTCCGCCTGGTGAGGCGCGTGCCGATTTCGACATCTTTCTGGATATTGCGGGGCGCCTGGGTGTGCGCGAAGAACTCTTTGCGGGATGGTCTACGACACGCGATGCCTTCAACGAGTGGCGGCGTGTTTCGGCAGGGAGGATGTGCGATTACAGCGGGCTTTCGTGGGAGCAGATCGAAGAGCAGGGCGGCATTCAGTGGGGCGGCAAGAGGCTCTATGAAGATGGCGTCTTCAACACGCCGGACGGAAGGGCTCGTCTGTACAGCGTGCCGTGGGAACCGTTTCTGGAGCAGCCGAACTCGGAGTACAGCTTCGTTCTGAATACGGGCCGGACGGTTGAGCACTGGCACACGCGCACGAAGACCTCGCAGGTGGCGATGCTGGAGAGTATGGTGCCGAATGCGTGGCTGGAGATGAATCCGGCGGACGCGGCGCGGCTTGATCTGAGGTCGCACGATCGCGTGACGGTGATTTCGCGCCGAAGCAGCGTGAAAGACATTGAGCTGCGGATTACGGGGATTGTTGCGCCGGGGCAGGTGTTTATGCCGTTCCACTTTGCCGAGTCCAATTCGAACCTGGTGACGCTTGGCGCGTTCGATCCGATCTCGCGCGAACCGAACTTCAAGCAGTGCGCGGTGCGGGTCGAAAGATCCGTTGCACGATAGGTTCTGGTTGTCGAGGTATCTCTGTGGATGGCCAAGCTGCTGCTCGGAATGAATGAACTCCAGGCTCTCGTATTGTTCGATTCAAACTCAGAGGAGATCGCGATGACAGGTTTCAAGACGTTTATGAAGTCGGGGCATCCGCCTACGCTGCTGGCTGCGTTTCTGTATTTTGATTTTTGCTTTGCAGTGTGGGTGCTGAATGGAGCGCTCGGGCCGTTTATCTCCGAGCAGTTTCATCTGACTCAGGGGCAGATTGGCCTGATGGTGTCGGTTCCGACGCTTGCAGGTGCGCTGATGCGTTTTCCGCTGGGCGTGCTCTCGCAGTACATCGGTAGAAAGAGTGCGGCGATTGTGGAGATGTCGGCGATCATTCTGGCGCTGGTATACGGCTGCTTCTTTGTGAAGACGTACCATGACGTGCTTGCGATGGGTGTGCTGCTGGGCATTGCAGGCGCGAGCTTTGGGATTGCGTTGTCGCTGGGTTCGGGCTGGTTTCCGGCAAAGTACAAGGGGCTTGCCATGGGTATTGCGGGAGCGGGGAACAGCGGTACGGCGCTGGCCGCGCTGTTTGCTCCGCGCCTGGCTGTGCGTTTTGGATGGCAGCATGTGTATGGAGCGGCAGCGATTGCAATGCTGCTGCCGCTTACGGTGATGATCGCGTTTGCGAAGGAGCCGGAGGACGCGGAGCGGCAGAGTTTTGCTGAGCATATTCAGTGTCTCTGGGAGCGGGACGGGTGGGTCTTCAATATGATCTACGTCGTCACGTTTGGAGGCTTTATTGGACTGGCGACGTATCTGCCCTCGTTTTATTTTGTGCAGTTTCACGTTTCGAAGGTGGAGGCGGGGAGCCTGGCGGTGCTGGCGACTGTGACCGGGAGTGCGACGAGGATCGTGGGCGGATGGTTGGCGGACAGTATTGGCGGGGTACGGGCGTTGACGATTGCGTTCGTGATGGCGATTGCAGGGTTGGCGGGCCTGGTGGCGGCGCCGATGTCTCTGCTTGCGACGACGCTACTGCTGATGGTGTGTTTTGCAGCGTTGGGCGCGGGCAATGGGGCAACCTTTCAACTTGTGCCGCTGCGTTGGCCATTGACGACGGCGGTTGCGGGCGGCATGATTGGCGAGGTTGGGGCGCTGGGCGGTTCGATTGTGCCTAACCTGCTCGGACAGTCGAAGCAGCATACGGGATCGTATGCTGCGGGTTTCGTGATCTTTGCGTGTCTGGCCTGCGCTGTTCTTGCGCTGATGCGCGCGGAGGCGAGGGGTTGGGCCGGGTCGTGGGTGGGAGCGGATGGAAAGGCTCTGACGCCGAAGGTCGAGGGTGAGATTGTTGTGTGATAGCTTTCGGTAGGCCCCAGTGAGCGAGTGGAACGGCTGGTCTTCCTGTTTTCCAGACGGCGTCGGTGTTTCACCAGTGAACTGACTCGCTCGCGCGGAGGTCGGTGTTCGAGAGGAGAGCCGCAATGGATATGCGGGACATCGCGAAGATCGCTGGAGTATCGAGCGCTACAGTTTCGCGGGTCATCAATGGATCGAACCTGGTGAGACCGGCGACGGCCGAGCGCGTGCGCAAGGTCATCGACGAACTGAGGTTCGTACCAAATGGCAGCGCCACGACGCTGAAATACGGCAGAAGCTGCACCTACGGCCTGATTATTCCAGACATCACGAACCCATTTTTCCCGGAGTTCATTCGCAGCTTCGAGGCGATTCTGGTGGAGAACAATCAGGACATGCTGATGGCCACGACGGATTTTCACCCTACGAAGATGCAGCAGACGATTCGGAGAATGCTGGTGCGGAAGGTGGATGGGGTCGCGCTGCTTGCTTCGGAGATTGAGACAGAGCCGATTGAGTCGCTGATTCACCATCGGGTGCCGCTGGTGACGATGGACCGGCGGCTGGTGGGGCCGGGGTTGAGTGATGTGCTGATCCATAACGAGCCGGGCATGAATCAGGCTGTGGAGCACCTGAAGCAACTGCGGCACCGGAGGATTGGCTACATTGGAGGCTCGGGTGGACCGACGATTTCGGACCATCGGCTGCAGGCATTTATAAAGGCCATGAAACATGCAGATCTGGTGGTGGACGAGACGTTTCTGCGCGAAGGAAACTACAGGGTGTCCGGCGGCGAGGCTGCCATGGTGGAGCTGCTGGCGTTGAAGAGACGGCCGACGGCGATGATCACGGCGAACGACCTGACTGCGATTGGGGCGTTGCGAGTTGCGCATCGACAGGGTCTTTCGGTGCCGCAGGATTTGTCCATTGTCGGATTTGACGACATTGAGCTGAGCGATATTGTGTATCCGCCGCTGACGACGCTGCGGCTCCCGCGGCGCGAGCTTGCAGAGACGTTTTACAAGGCACTGAAGTCTTCGGAGAGCGCGCCGGGAGAGATGGGCAAGCAGTATGCGGTAGATACTGCGCTTGTCGTGCGCAGCTCGACTGGAAGAGCGGGCAAGGTTTCCTGATGCCTGCTGATTTCAAATAATAAAACAGATATTTATTGTCGAAAATAAAGATTGACAGTGAGACATGGCAACATCTATGGTTTTTTTCAACCTCCTCATTCACAAGGCGGTGTATACGTATTCGGCGAGCGTGCCGTGGGATGGCTTGCACGTGAAGAGTGCTCGTCGGAGCGAGCAGAAGAAAGGGATTTGTGCATGGCTTTGAAGCGCGAAGGAACAGTGTTGACGAGGCGCCAGTGGTTGAGCAGAGCTTCCACGCCGCTTCTGGCTGCGTCGCTGGGGGCAGGGCTGCTGGGTGAACGGAACGCGGTTGCCGAAGCACGCAAAGAAGGGGCAACCGGCAGCGATGCAGGGACGCGCACGTATAACATCCGCGATTATGGCGCGAAGGGGGATAGCGTTGCGTTGGATACGGCCGCGTTGCAGGCTGCGGTTGACGCCTGCACTCGGGATGGCGGAGGAACGGTACTGGTCCCGGCGGGCACGTTTCTGATTGGCACTGTCGAGCTGAAGAGCAACGTCACACTCCATATCGCTGCCGCGGGCAAGCTGCTGGGAAGCGGCAATGGCAAGCACTATCATGCGGTCGGTGCGATTCCGCTGCGCGGCGACACGACGCTCGAAGACGGCAACTGGGCCCTGCTGTTTGCCGTAAATGCGAAGAGGGTGACGATTGAGGGGCCGGGCACGATTGACGGGCAGGGCGCGCAGTTTCATTCGGCTGTTCGGGGCACGCCGCCGCCCAGCGGACTGGGCGGGAATCGTCGCCCATATCACATCCTGTGCTATCGCTGCGAAGACCTGACGGTCCGCGACCTGACGCTGGTTGACTGCGCGTATCACAGCATTCGCGTGATTGAGAGCACGCGCGTCCACATGGACCACCTCTACATCCATAACCGTGTGAACGGCAACAACGACGGCTTCCACTTCATCAGCGCGGAGTACGTTACGGTGAGCAACTGCACGGTGAAGTCGCAGGATGATGCGTGCGCCATGTTCGGGAGTTGCCGGTATATCACGATTACGAATTCGTCGTTCAGCACGCGCTGGTCGGTCTTCCGGTTTGGAGGCGGTTCGGCGAATAACATCACGATCTCGAATTGCCTGCTCTATCAGGTGTACGGCTGTCCGATTAAGTTTCAGGTGAATACGGGATCGCGGCACGAGAACATCTCGTTCTCGAACCTTGTTCTTGATGATGTTACCGGTCCTATCCATTTGAGCGTGGGGCCGAGGCCACCGCGTAACAGCGCGGCCATGCCTTCGCATACCGGGGATGAGGCGCCGGCGGTGGTGCGGAATATCTCTTTCAGCAACATCCACGGGACGGTGACGACTGCGCCGCAACAGTTGCCCGAGGCCTCGGTCGGCAGCGGCTATCGACCGGGCGAGGGACACTCGTGCATTACGCTGAACTGCATTGGCGGAGCTGTTCTGGAGAACATCACCTTCGACAACATGCATCTGACGTTTGGCGGCGGAGGCACGGCGGAAGAAGCAGCACGGCGTGATCTGCCGCAGGTGGCTGGTGAGTACTTCATGCTGGGGCCGATGCCTGCCTATGGTCTCTATGCGCGCAACGCAAAGGGACTGACATTGCAGAATGTGCGCTTCGAGGTGAGCACGCCGGACCTGCGACCGGCGGTGATCTTCGACCATGTTGCAGATGCAGCTATTAACGGGCTCAGCGTGCAGGGGAATTCGGGGGCGGAGTCGGTGCTGCGTTTTATTGATACGAAACAGACGCTGCTGAGCGCCGCGCGCGTCCTGACGCCGTCATCAACGTTTCTGCAACTGGAAGGGGACGGCAACGACGGAATCATCATCGATGGCGGAGATTTGTCCAAGTCGTCCAAGCCGCTTGCGTTCAAGAATGGAGCAACGGAAAAGGCCGTGAAGCTGCGGGATTAGAGATGTTTTTCATAAGTGTGTAGCTGTCGATTGAATGCGCAGGTTCGCTCAGCCGTGAAGAAATGCGGGGATTCTTCCCCTTCGACTTCACTCAGGGTCAGAATGACATGGTGTTGATGAGCCACGGCAATCGGGAAATTCTCTAGTCGGTCCTTTTGTAGCAGCCGCAGGATTCGCGGATGACGAGCGAGACGGGCAGGACCGTTCTGACGCTGGAGGCGGTAAACTCGCCTTTGATTCTTTGCAGGAGCAGGCGAGCGGACATGCGTCCAAGCTCGGCTGCAGGCTGACGAACGGCCGTGACCGGCGGCGTGATGAGAGTGAAGAAATCAACGTCGTCGAAGCCGACCAGCGCGACGTGCTTGCCCATCTCGATCTTCATCTCGCGGAGTGCTTCGATGACCCAGATGGTCGATGCGTTGTTCGCGGTGAAGAGCGCCTCTGGGCGGTTGCGAGAGGCAAACATCTCGGCCAGGGCAGGCTTTACGGCGTCTCGGTTCGACAGCCGCAATGCCTTCGTCATGGGTAACCTGGCGTGGCGCAGGGACTCCTCGAAGCCAATGAGGCGCTCCTTGATCGTCAGCAGGTGGGTGTTGGTAGCGACGCAGGCGATTCTGGCGTGGCCGTGATGAATGAGGTGCTCGACGGCCATGCGTGCGCCTGCTCTGTTTTCAACGCCGACCGAATCTGTGGTGGCCACTTCGATGGGACGGTCGATGGTGACGATGGGAGTGGCGCCTGAGGCCAGGGTCTTGAGGTACCTGTCCTTGCTGTCCACCGGGACGAGTAGAATGCCATCGACGGGGTGGTGCGTCATCTGCTCGACCTGGGCGGCCTCGATGGCGGGGTCGTCGTTGGATGCGGCGAGCCAGACGAGGTAGCCGCTCTCGCGTGCGGTTTCCTGCACGGCGTGGCTGACGATGGAGAAGAACGTGTCCGCGAGGTCGGGGACGATGAGGCCGATGGAGCGGGAGAGCTGCCCGGTGAGCATTCTGGCAGCGTGGTTGGGGCGATAGTCCAACTGGCGGATTGCGGCACGGACCCTCTTCGCGGTTTCTTCGGAGACGTAGGGGTGGCCATTGATGGTGCGGGAGACGGTCATGGCGCCGACGCCGGCGACCCGGGCAACGTCTTCGAGCGTGGCCCTCTTTGCAGGAAGGGATTTACGCACGTTCACCTCGGGACGGCCTGGATGATAGGGTTAACATAAAATTCACAATCGCAAGCCCTAAAATATACCCCGAACCCTCTCTTGACAAGCAGTTAGGCAAGTATGCAGGCAGGTTACTCTGTGGTATCGCAATCACTTATGCGAAGACGTGCCTGATCGAAAGAGCGCCAGCCCTTGCTGATGCGATTTAGCCCTGGATCGCTTTTGAGGAAGTGACGATCTCATACGGGCGCATCATCTCGTTGTCTTCGTGCTCCAGAACATGGCAGTGCCAGACGTATCTTCCTGTGTAGCCGTGGAAGGGAACGATGATGCGTGTCAAGGTTCCGGGCGGAACCTGCACGGTGTCCTTCCAGCCAGCTTCTTCGGGTTTGGGTGGGGTGGTGTCACCCATGAAGACGACGCTGCGATCACCGAGGAAGGCGGCACTGTCGATACGACGGCGGTCGAGAAGCTGAAGGCGGACGAGATGCAGGTGGATGGGATGGGTGTCCTCGGTGAGATTGATGATCTCCCAGATCTCAGTGGTATTGAGGACCGGCTTCTCGGTGACGGGCATGTGCCAGGGCGTGTTGTTGAGCATCATGTCCATCGATTGATCGGCAAGGTTGAGATGCTCGTCGAGCGTAAGCCTGCGGGTCAGAACCGCTGCTGATTCGCTGATGCGCTCGATGGTGCGGAGCGTCTTCGGCAGCGAGCTTGTGTCGTGGACGGGTGTGGGAGAGACGCGGAACTGCATGATGCGTAGTGAGTCGCTGGTGAGCTCGATGCTTTGGCCCGCGCTCTGGCTGAAGTCGATGACGATGTCCGCGCGTTCGCCGGGGCTGAGTTCGAGGCGCGTGAGCGGTACGGGCGCGTTGAGCAGGCCCTGGTCGGAGCCGATGACGTTGAACTCGATGTCTTCGCCGAAGGAGAGGCGGTAGAAGCGGCCGTTTGAGCCGTTGAGAATGCGGAGACGATAGCGGTGCGGCTCGACCTCGTGGTAGGGCATGATCTTGCCGTTGACCATGACGAGGTTGCCGAAGACCTCCGGAACCCACGGTTTGCCGGGGATCGCGGAGACAGGATAGTGCAACTGGCCGTCTTTACGGAGGTAGCGGTCGCAGATGACGAGCGGAAGTTCGTATTTGCCGCCGGGCAGGTTGAGCGCATCTTCTTCGGCATCGCGAATGAGGAACATACCCTGCAATCCGGCGTAGATATTCAGCCGGTTCGTGCCCATCGAATGATCGTGGTAGAAGAGCGCGGTCGCGTCCTGTCGGCAAGGGTAATGGCTCACAGCGGACTTGCCGGAGACGTACCAATCTTCGGGATAGCCGTCGCTTGCGGGCGGCGTGCGGCCGCCATGCAGATGAATGACGCTGCGGACTTCCGGTACATCTTTGCCTGCGCCGTGCAGCGTGTGGTCGATGGGCAGGAAGTGTTTTGTAGGGAGATTGTTTAGCCACTCGACGAGGACGCCCTCGTTGCTGCGGGTCTCGATGATGGGGCCGGGTGAGTTGTTGTTGAAGCCCCAGACGCGCGTCGGCGGCAGGTCGCGGTGGACTTTGACATGCAACTCGCGCATGGCGATGCGGTAGTAGGGAATTGAGCGCGAGCGGTCTTCCGGATCAGGCCGCGTACCGGTGCTGACCGCGCGAGGCGGCAGCGGGAGGGGATCGACGTACGGCGCAAGCGTGTTTGGATCGACCAGCCCCACGGCGGCAGCGTGTGCCGCGTGCGACATGGAGTGAGCCACGGCATCTTCAGCCAGAAACAGACTTGTTGCAAAGGCTCCGGCGCGCTCCAGAAAACTTCTGCGAGAGATCAATCGCCGCTCCGTGTTTTGAGCACCTCGCCGGTGGATCCGTTGAGGAAGAGTTTGGTCGCGCTCGGATGGCTGAAGTCGAACATGCCGGTGATGGGGCCGGCGATGGCGTCGAACGAACCTGAGCCGACGCGCTCACCATTGAGCCAGTTGTCCTCGATGAAGCGAAGGATGGAGGTCTGATCGGTGAGGGTGTGGTCTACGTAATTCTGGCGCGCGTAGGGCGAGATCATGAGTAGCGGCAGACGCGGGCCGTATCCGCAGCGGCCCTGCGCGTGGGCGGTCTTTGGGCCGGGAAGCGCAGTTGAGCCGTCGCCGCACTCGCCTGGGCCGGTGAGTGCATCGGCCCTGGTTGTGGAGTGGTTGACGATGGGGCCCATCTGATGGTCGTACCAGCCGTCGGAGTCGTCGTAGGCGAGGATGACGGCGGTGTCGCTCCAGCCCGGTTGCTGCTGGAGAAAGTTGATGACGCGCACGACGAAAGCCTGCTCGTCGAGCGGGTCGGAGTTGCCGGCGTGCGCGTCCTGATAAGACTGGGCCTTCAGGAAACTGACTGCAGGAAAGTTCCCCGCTTTGACCGCATCGAAGAAGTCTTCGATGTCATATTGATGACGGCCCGCGTCTCCGTTGTGGCCGATTGTGTGGACAGACGTTGGACGGACGTGCCGCGGGTTATAGGTGGTCTTGTAGTACTGGAATGGTTCGTGATGTGGAGAGTAGTCCCTGATCGTAAGGCGCACCACGTTGGAGTGCGTGCTGCGCAGGCAGCCGGTGGTGCCGTTCTGATTAGTCCGGGTCAGGTCGAAGCCGCCCTCGAACCATCCCCAGGTGATGTCTCTCTTCGAGAGCATGACGCCGATGTTGTTGCCCGTGAGCTGCGCCATGCCTTTTGTAGGGGAGGAGCAGGCATCGCCGATGGGGTCGGGGTCGCCGATCATGGTGTAGGTGCCGTCGCTGCCTTCGATGACGGTGTTGCCGGTGTTGATCTGGTCGGTAACTCCGTTGGTCTGGCCGGAGATCAGCTCGATTGCTCCGGGCGTCGAGGGGCCGAAGGTCGAGCCATAGGAGTTGTCGCTCATGGCGAAGCGCTGGGCGTAGTTCCACAGGGCCGTGACGGTGTTGCCGTCGAAGTAGCCCATGACCAGGCCTTTGGTCTGATGCTTGTACTCATCCGGGCCGGCGACGGCTTCGCTGGCAAGCCGCTGCTTCACCTTCGGCGAGCCGGAAACGCCGGCGTAGCGCGGAAAGGAGTCCATCAGCCCTGCGTGGAATGCCTGCTGTTCCGCGCGGTAGTCGTGGTTCTCGTCGGTGGTGGCTGCCTGCGCGCGCGAGAGACGGAAAGGGTTGACCGCGCTCTCCTGATTCGCCTTGATGTTCAGAAAATTCGGATTGTGCTCTAGCAGCGTGTTGGTCAGGCCGTTGACGTGTGGAGTGGCGGGCAGCGCGTGAAACTCAGGTTCGCCGGGCGGATTCAGGGCGTTGGGATAGGTTCCGAAGTAGTGGTCGAAGGAGATGTTCTCGCCGAAGATGATGACCAGATGTTTGATGGGGGTTGCGGTTGGTGTGGCATCACTGCTTTGTGCTCTTGTTATGGCGGCCAATGTTGTGCAGGCAAGCGCCAGTACTGCCAGTCCACAAACTCGTTTCGTCATACGTCTCCTCGGTCGCCATTCATTTTACGGCGTCAGCGGTAACTGCCGAATAAATTTCGGGGCTTTCTTCCGCCACTGGGTTTGAAACGATAGTCATGTTAATCGATCCATGCCGCCGCTCCTCTAAAACGAGGATGGGCCGGAAGAGATGTCCTGCGCGGACGCTTGCCGATTTTTGCTGCCTTGGTTCTTTGTGGTCCTGACAATTTGGCCGTTCGGGAGACGGTCAGCTTGTCATGACCGCGGAGGGCCGATGGGACGGCGGCGTGATCGAGGCTCTGCCGTTGTTATGCTCCGAGGTTCTTGAGCCTGCGGAGCGCGGCGACGAGGGCGTCGATGTCGCCGAAACTGTTGTAGAGGGCAAGCGACGGGCGGACAGTGGTTTCGACGCCCATGCGCCGCAGTGAGGGCTGCGCGCAGTGATGGCCGCTGCGCACGGCGATGCCTTCGCGGTTGAGCGCTGCGCCGACCTCTTCGGTTTTGAATCCATCGAGGACGAACGAGAGGACTCCGGCTTTTTCTTTGGCAGTGCCGATGAGGCGAAGGCCGGGGATGGTGAGCAGACCCCGCGTCGCATAAATGAGCAGCTCATGTTCGTAGCTGGCGATGTTCGCCATGCCGATGCGGTTGAGGTAGTCGATGGCTGCGCCGAGGCCGACGGCGTCGGCGATGTTGCCGGTGCCTGCCTCGAAGCGCGCGGGTGGCTCCTGGTAGACGGTCTTCTCGAAGGTGACATCGACGATCATGTTGCCACCGCCTTGCCACGGGGGCGTGTCGGCGAGCGCGTCAGGCTTGCCGTAGACGACGCCGATGCCGGTAGGCGCGAAGACTTTGTGGCCGGAGAAGACGAAGAAGTCGCAGTCGAGCGATTGCACGTCGATGGGCATGTGCGAGACGGCTTGCGCGCCGTCGAGCAGCACGCGCGCGCCGTAGCGATGGGCCATCTGGATCATCTGGTGCGCGGGAGTGACGGTGCCGAGCGCGTTTGAGACCTGGGTGAACGAGACGAGGCGCGTGCGTGGGTTGAGGAGCTTTTCGTACTCGTCGATGAGAATCTGGCCGTCGTCATCGACGGGGATAACACGCAGCTTCGCGCCTTTTTCGGCGGCGAGCATCTGCCATGGGACGATGTTGGCGTGGTGCTCGATCCAACTGATGATGATCTCGTCGCCCTGCTGGATGTGGCGGCGGCCCCATGCCTGCGCGATGAGGTTGATGGCCTCGGTTGCGCCGCGGACGAAGACGATCTCTTTGGAGGAGCCCGCGTTGAGGAATCGGGCGACCTTGGTGCGGGCGTCTTCGTAGGCGTCGGTGGCACGGGCGGCGAGTTCGTGCGCGGCGCGGTGGATGTTCGAGTTTTCGTGCTCGTAAAAATACTTGAGGCGGTCGATGACTGCCTGCGGTTTCTGCGTGGTGGCGGCGTTGTCGAGCCAGATGAGCGGGTGTCCGTTGACGCGCTCGTTCAAGATGGGGAAGTCGCGGCGCACGCTGGCGATGTCGAATTGGTTGTTCGGCAGCGCGAGGTCAGGAAGCACAGCCGGGGTGATGCTTGCGGGCTTTGGCGGTTGCGGCGGCGCGGACAGGGGTTTTGAGAGAGAGCGCGCGTCTTCCAGAAAGTAGAAGGAGGAGACGGAGGCGAGTGCGGCGTTGACTTGCTCTTCGGTGGGCAGCGGCGTCGGGACAAGATCGGGCAAGCCCATTTCGAACGATGGAAAGGCTGCCTCGAAGGGCGGCATCGGCATGGAGAACGGTGAAGATGCGGCCATGCTCTGTGCGTTGTACTGTGGTGTTGCCGTGGTGGGTGCGGCCGCTTGCTCTGGTGTCAGTGCGGACGCTTCGGTGCCCGCGAAGCGATGCATTCCTGGGCCGGGAAGCGCACCGGCTGAGGGTAGCGACGGCACGGAAGGAAACGGAGCGCCGAACTGCGGGAGACGAGTTTCGTAAGTGGGCAATCCTGTCAGCGGATTCCCCGGAGCGTTGGTGGCATTGCCGGCAAAATGCTGGGGTTCTTCGCTGCGCTCAGAATGACCCACGGAAGGGGCATGGGATAGCGGAGGAGCGGCGGCCCGACTAGCTGGTGCTGCGGACTGGCCCGGCACTGCGCGGAAGAATTCGTTCGCCATGTGCGTGATAGCGGCCACGCCGGCGAGCGTTTCGGGCGACAGGTTCTCGGCCACGGCAGTGTCTTCGGCACGGCGTGAGAGGCCTGCGAAGATTTTTTCCTGATCACTTGTACTCATGGTAGTGTCCGACCTCGACGTTTTCGAGGACGCCGAGCGCGTCTTCGGTGAGCACTGCAGCCGAGCAATAGAGCGAGATGAGATACGAGGCGATGGAGTTGCGATCGACGCCCATGAAGCGAACTGAGAGGCCGGGCGTCTGCTCGCCGGGGAGTCCGGGCTGGAAGAGCCCGACGACGCCCTGCTTCTTTTCTCCGGTGCGCATCAGCAGGATATTCGTTTTGCCTTCGGCGTTGATGGTGAGCTTGTCTGAAGGAACGAGCGGCACGCCGCGCCAGGTGAGGAATGGTGAACCGAAGATGGTGGCGGTAGGCGGAGGCACGCCGCGGCGCGTGCATTCGCGTCCGAAGGCGGCGATGGCGCGTGGATGCGCGAGGAAAAACGCAGGTTCTTTCCAGATGACGGCGAGCAACTCATCCATGTCATCGGGCGTGGGCGCGCCTTTGCGGGTCTTGATGCGCGCGGATTTGGCGGCGTTGTTGAGCAGGCCGTAGTCGGCATTGTTGATGAGCTCGCTCTCCTGCCGCTCCTTGACCTTCTCGACGGTGAGGCGAAGCTGCTCGCGGATCTGGTCGTGCGGATGACTGTAGAGGTCCGAGACGCGAGTGTGGACATCGACGATGGTGGAGATGGCGCTGAGCGTGTATTCGCGCGGCTTTTCGACATAATCGACGAAGGTCTCGGGGAGCTTGCGCTCGTCGCGTGAGCCGCAGGCGACCTCGATCTCTTCATCGTGGCGAACCTGATTGACGCGGTACGTGCCGGATTCAACGGGGACCCAGGAGAGAAGCTGCACGAGCCAGCGCGGCGTGATGGCCGTCAACTGTGGGGCGGTTTTGGTAGTGTTGGCTAATTGACGTGCGGTTGCGTCGCTCAATGCGCGGCGATTTTCGGTGGTGGCCACGGGGAGTCTCCTTCATGTCGAGTGTGCAGATTGCCTGACTCTGAGACGATGATAGGTTTGCTTTGTCTGGATTTGAATGAGTGTTGTATTGAATTTGCAGGAATAGTAATTACGATATACGGTATAAATGAATTTTTTCCTTATGATCTAAGGAGAGCGCCGGAACGGAGGATGTGCGATGGCAGTGACGGCTGGCTGGTCGATGGACGACATTGATTGCGAGATTCTGGCGGAGTTGCAGACGAATGCGCGGATTGCGTTTGCTGAGTTGGGACGGCGCGTTGGTCTGTCTACGCCTGCGGTGATCGAGCGCGTGCGGCGGCTGGAGGAGCACCATGTCATCATGGGCTATCGCGCAGTGGTCGATCCGGCGAAGGTGGGGTTGCCGGTGCGCGCGTTCGTCAAGGTGACGGTTGCGGGCGACAAGCTACAGAAGTTCGCCGCACTGGTGAGGGAACTGCCCGAAGTACTGGAGTGCCACCGCGTGACCGGGGCAGAGTCGTTTATGGTGCAGATCGCGGTGCGCGACGTGCGGCACATGGAGGCGCTGATCGATTCGATGATGCCGTATGTCGCGACGAACACGTCGATGATCCTGGCGTCGCCGGTGCCATGGAACAGCGTGTTGCCCGCGGTGCGATATGGCGTGACGAAGACGAGACGGAAGCCGCGAGGTTAGTTCAGCACAGGCAGCAGCGAGCTGCGCCCAGCGAGGAAGATGAGGCCCGTGGCGAGGCTGTAGGCACCGGTCAGCGCAGAGATGGCGCGCAGCAGATGCGGGCGTTCGCGCGAGATGCCGAAGGCACCGGCGGCCGAGGCGGTCATCAGCGCGTTCATCGTCAGCAGGCCAGCGAGGAACATGCCGAGGCCCACCATGCCGAGCGCCGCTCCGCCGAGATTGGCGGCGAGTAAAAAGATCATCAACTGGCTCGGGGTCTCCGCGCCGAGACCATGGACGATGCCGATGATGAAGACTGAGCGTGTGTCGAAGGAGCTGGGCGGTGCGTAGGCTTCGGCGGTTTTGTGTGGGTTCAGGGCGTGGAGTGCGCGATGCCAGCCGCGATGCAGCAGTTGGTAGCGGCTTTTGGGCAGAACATCGCCGGGGTTGAAGATGAGTGTGCCGAGGACGTAGATGCCGAGGATAAGGAGTGTGAGGCCGACGAGCCGCTCGGCCCAACTGTCGATGCCTGCGGGCAGGTTAATGCCGAGAACGATGACGATGGCGCCCAGTCCTGCGACGGTGAGTGCGTGGCTGAGCGCGTAAACCATACCCAGGCGAAAGGCTGTGCGACGAGACTGCTGGACGCTGACGATGTCGGTGATGGCGGCGATGTGGTCGTAATCGAAGCCGTGGCGGAAACCGAGAACAGCTGCGGTAAAGAGCGCAACATAGAGCGTGGTATGCATGAGCGTTCCTATTTTAGCGCCTGGCGGTGGGCTCTCCGGTCATTGCCGAATTGGAATATGCTGCTTGCAGGCTGCCGCGCGGTGCGACGGATGAGAGGAAGACAAGATGGAGATTCCAACACCCGGTGCTTGCGGAGATTTAAAGCAGACCGGAACAGGCGGATGCTGTTGCACGCCAGCGGCAGAGCACGAGAGCAGCGGCGCAACGCAAACGGAGTCCGCATCGAGTGCGCTTATAGCCGAGCCGAAAGCTGGCGCTTCTGTCGCCGAAGAGCATGGCGCGATGATTGCCCTGCCGGGCGGTGTGTTTTTGATGGGGACTGATTATGCCGATGGATTTCCTGCGGACGGCGAGGGTCCAGTGCGCTCGGTGGCGCTTTCGGCGTTTCAGATCGATCCATGCGCCGTCACGAATCAGGAGTTTGCCGCGTTCGTTGCGGCGACTGGCTACGTCACAGAGGCGGAGCGGTTTGGGTGGTCATTCGTCTTCTGGGCGCATATTGCCGAGGAGCGGCGTGCGGAGTTGGTGGAAGACACGGTTGCGGCTGCTCCCTGGTGGTGCAAGGTGCCGGGAGCGTTCTGGCGGAGGCCGGAGGGGCCCGGCTCGGATGTGCGTGAGCGAGGGCGCTATCCGGTGGTGCATGTTTCGTGGAACGATGCGGAGGCGTATGCGCGATGGGCGGGGAAGTCGCTGCCGACCGAGGCGCAATGGGAGTACGCGGCGCGCGGAGGGCTGGAGCAGAAGCTGTTTCCGTGGGGCGATGAACTGACTCCGAATGGCGAACACCGCTGCAATGTGTGGCAGGGAAAGTTTCCAGTGAAGGACACGGCAGAAGACGGCTACGCAGGCACATGCCCTGTGGATGCATTTCCGCCGAATGGCTTTGGGCTCTATTGCGTGACGGGCAATGTGTGGGAGTGGTGCTCGGACTGGTTCGGCACAGCGTTTCGCGCGGACCAGCCGCTGCGCGATCCGAAGGGGCCGGCATCGGGGCAGGGTAAGGTGATGAAGGGCGGATCGCTTTTGTGCCACGCCTCATACTGCAACCGGTATCGCGTGGCGGCGCGCACGTCGAACACGCCGGATAGTTCAACCTCGAACGCAGGGTTTCGATGCGTGCGCAACAGCTAATCTGCTGTTCAGACTACGCTGCTAGACAATGATAAGTTCGATGCCCGCGCTGCGCAGCGTGTCCGCGACCGCGTCCGGTATCTGATCGTCCGTAATGACGGTATGGACGGCCGTAGGCGGCACGATGAGCGCCATGCTGGAGTGGCTGAATTTGGTGGAGTCGCAAACGGCGACGACTCTGCGCGAGGCGCTGACCATGGCGCGGTTGACGCGAGATTCGAGTACGTTGGGTGTGGTGATTCCGATCTTCGGGTCGAAGCCATCGACGGCGAGGAAGAGGATGTCGGCGCGGATCTGCGAGAGCATGTCTTCGGCCATGGGGCCGACGAGCGAGAAGGAGTTCTTGCGCAGCGTGCCGCCGGTGAGAATGATCTCGAAGTCTGTGTCGCTGAGTTCGCTTGCGATGTTGACGGCATTGGTGACGATGGTGAGGTGGCTGAACTCGCGGAGCGAGCGCGCGACGGCCGTGACGGTGGTGCCGGAGTCGAGCAACAGGCACTGCCCATTCTGCACGAGCTTCGCGGCGGCGGCGGCGATGCGCTGTTTTTCTTTGCTCTGATGATGCTCCTTCTCCTTGAGCGTTGGGTCGAGCAGAGTGCTGCCTTGTGGGACGAGCGCGCCGCCGTGTGTGCGCATGACGAGGCCTCGCGCGCCGAGATGGTCGAGGTCCTTGCGGATCGTAATGGGGGAGATGCCAAGGGAGTCGGAGAGTTCAGTGACGAGCACGCGGCCATCGCGCTGAACGAGAGAGAGGATGTGCTGCCGCCGCTCGCCGATCAGCATCTTACCGCTGCGCGCGTTGGCCGACTGCTTCGAGCCGCTTGTCTGCTTGTGCTTTTTCATGCGTGGAGTCCCTTATCCGTGAGATGGAAGCGTGTTCGTGTGCTTTTTGCCATGCTCGAAGAACTGCTCGATTTCTTCGAGCGTCTTGCCTTTGGTCTCAGGCAAGAAAAAGACGGCTGTACAGAAATAGATGACGGTGAAGGCGGCGAAGACGAAGAACATGCTGGAGTATCCGTATTTGCTGACGAACGGCAGAAAGATGGCCGCAAGGATGGTCGAGACAAGCTGGTTGATGACCAGCGCGATGCTCATGCCGTTCGAGCGGATGCGGGTTGGCATCAGCTCGGAGAGCGCAAGCCACACGCAGACGCTGGGGCCGAATGCGAAGAAGGCAACGAAGAAGTAGAGACCGATGGCGATGGTCCAGCCATGCCGCACCGAGGGCAGATAACTGACCTCGGCGTGGTCGATTTTGAGCGGCGCGCTGCGGGCCGCGTCATAGTTGCCGAAGGGATTTTTCAGAAAAGCGTCGAAGCGGCTGTGAGGAAGGCAGTCGTCGCGTGAGATAGATAGTGGTGCAGCCCCGCTGTCGGAACGCACAAAGTCGGTGGAGGAGGTGAAGTCGCCGCAGGAGTAGACGATGACGAGCGACGCCGGCTTCGCGTCCGGCTCGCCGATGAGTTGCTGTGCGGCTTCGGGAGTGAAGTGGTAGCTCAGCGTCTGGTCCGGCGTGACCAGCGATTGCATCTCAGCGGCACGGTCGATGTTTTGTTTCTCGGTGGTGCGGAACAGCAGGCCCACCACGACGAGAACGATGATGATTCCCGATGTTCCTATAGTCAGCAGCACCTTGCGGCCAACGCGATCGACCAGCATCATGCCCACCGCGACCGAGAGGAAGTTGACGATGGTGAAAATGACGTAGCCCCAGTGCGCGGCCAGGTCGGAGAGCCCGCTCTGCAATAGGATGCTGGTGTTGTAGCCGATGATGGAGTTGATGCCCGTGGCAGTGTTGCAGAACAGAATCACGCACGCGAGGACGAAGGGGACGACGTACTTCCGCTGTAACAGCGAGCCGGAAGTCTTGTGCCCTGCTGCGGGCTTTGCGCTCTCGGCGGCGATGGCATGCATCTCTTCCATCTCAAGGTTTGCCTGCTCCGGTGTGCGCGAGCGCAGCAGGGCTGCCAGGGCTGCCTCGGGTCTGCCTTTGCGGAAGTGCCAGCGTGGCGACTCGGTGACAAAGAAGCTGCCGAGGACGAAGAGAATTCCGGGAGGCAGCGAGACCCAGAAGATGCGCCGCCAGGCGTGGTCCTTGAAATCGAGCAGGGCGGCGGCGCTCGATGCGTGCGCGACTGCTTCGACGCGGTAGCTGTAGTACATGCCGATCAGCGCGGCGGCGACGATGCCCAGCGTGAGCAGCCATTGGAAGGCCCCAGTGCCTTTGCCGCGGTCTGAAGCGGGAAGACACTCCGCGAGATAAAGAGGAACGACGATGCCGATGAATCCACCGCTGGCGCCTTGCAGCAGCCGACCCCAGAACAGAGGTTCGTAGCCGTGCGAAAGGGCGATGATGGGGATGCTCAACACGAAGGCGACGCCGCTGAGGATCATGAGCGGACGGCGACCCATCCAGTCGGCCAGCATTCCGGCGAAGAGCGTGGAGAAGACGCTGCCCAGCAGCACGGCGGCGACGATGATGGAGAGTTGGCTGTTGCTCAGCCCCGAGGTCGCTTCGAGATAGGGAAGCGCGCCGCCGATGATGCCCACATCGACACCGTACAGCAGGCCTCCGAGCCCTGCTACCAGCAGCAGAAAGCGTGCGTATCCAGGGTTGATGCCGGTCGAACTGGAGGCAGTACTTGAGGCGGGAATGTAGCCGGGCATGAACTCTCCTAAGAGGATTATGACGATGATGTCACACTCTTGCGAGTCGTGCATGAGTGAAGTTATGTTTTTTATCTGCGCGTATGTTTTGCGGCCAATGGCTGGAGGCGCGAGCGTCGGCGAGAGAAGCAGGCTTGAATATTCAAGCGTTGGAAGATTGAGTAATTTGAAAAACCGGTCTGCCGTGGTTTCGATTACGTTTGCTATGCTAGCATTTCGCAGGCGGCTGGACCGGGTACGGTCCGAGCCGACGGTGCCGAGCGGCGAACACACAACGGGAGACATTGGGAGTGAATCTTTTATCAGGCGGCAGAAACGGTTCCGCGCAGGCTGCACGTGCGGCTGTGCGATTTGTAAGATGGGCCATCGTTCTTTTGGCGGTTTCTCTGGTGACTAACGTTGCGGCGCATGCCGCGTCCTGCACGAATGTGGCTTTTGTGAATACGCTGATGCCGCAGCCGGCGAAGATTGCGACCGCGCCGGGGTGCCTGACGCTCGACAACACATTTTCCGTTTCGATCGCTGCGTACCGTGATGCACGGCTGGATGCTGCGACGGAGCGGATGCTGAATCGGCTGTCGCGCCTTGCGGCAGTGCCGCATCATCTGGCAATTCAAAGCGGAACTTCGGCGGACCTGGTGATCGATGTGAAGGGGCAGGGCAGTGTGGTGCCTTCGCTCGATGACGATGAATCGTATGTGCTGAACGTGACGAACGACCACGCACGGCTTGAGGCGAATACCGTGGTCGGCGCGATGCGCGGCATGGAGACGTTTCTTCAACTTGTCCAGGCGAATGGCGGCTCCGGTTTTGCTGTGCCCGGCGTGGAGATTCACGACCAGCCACGGTTTCGCTGGCGCGGATTGATGATCGACACGGGCCGCCACTTCGAGCCGGTCTCGGTGATCGAGCGGACGCTTGATGGAATGGCAGCCGTGAAACTGAATGTCTTTCACTGGCATTTGACCGAAGACCAGGGCTTCCGTATCGAGAGCCGCCGGTTTCCGAAGTTGACGGGGATGGGTTCGGACGGTCTCTATTACACGCAGGAGCAGGCGCGCGAGGTGATTGCGTATGCTGCTGCGCGGGGCATCCGCGTGGTGCCGGAGTTCGACATGCCCGGTCACACGACGAGCTGGCTGGTGGGCTATCCGGAGCTGGGGAGCGCGCCCGGGCCTTACGAGGTGCAGCGGACGTTCGGAGTGCATGACGCAGCCTTCGATCCCACGCGCGAATCTACGTACAAGTTTCTCGACGAGTTCATCGAGGAGATGGCTGATTTGTTCCCCGATGCGTATATGCACCTGGGCGGCGACGAGAGCAACGGCAAGCAATGGCGCGCGAATCCCGAAATTGAGCGGTTTATGAAGGAGCACAACATCGCCACAACGCAGGCGCTGCAGACGTACTTCAGCCAGCGCGTCGAGAAGCTTCTGGAGCAACACCACAAGCACATGGTGGGCTGGGATGAGGTGCTCCAACCGAATCTGCCGAAGGATGTCGTCGTACAGTCGTGGCGTGGCACGCACTATCTTGCCGATGCCGCGCGTCAGGGCAACCAGGGGATTTTGTCCGCGCCCTATTATCTGGACCACATGGATTCGGCTGCGCAGGTATACCTGGCCGACCCGCTGCCTGGCGGTGAGCAGCTTACGGCGGAGCAGGCAAACCTGGTACTTGGCGGTGAGCTATGCATGTGGGGGGAGCATGTCGTTCCCCGCACGATCGATTCGCGGATATGGCCGCGCGCTGCGGCGATTGCGGAACGGTTTTGGTCGCCTGCAAGCGTGAACGATGTGAACGACATGTACCGCAGGCTGGGAGTGATGTCGCTGCGTCTGGAGGCTGTGGGGCTGACGCACATTTCGGGGCCAGAGGCGGGACTGCGACAGCTTGCCGGAAGCGAGGATGACGGCGCGCTTCGCACGCTGGCCTCCGTCGTGCAGCCGGTGGACTTCGGTCAGCGATACCGGGAGCAGCGCACGTCGCAACTGACGCCGATGAACCTGCTGGTGGATTCGGTGCGTCCAGATCCTCCGATGCGGCACGAGCTGGAGATGCTGGTGGAAGGATTTCTGGCGGACTCTTCGCATAAGAAGAATCGAGATGAGCTGATGGCGATCTTTCATCAGTGGGTTGCGGCGGGACCGGGATTGGAGGCAATCGCGAATCGTTCGCCGCTGCTTGCAGATGCTCGGCCTCGGGCTGCGGAGTTGTCGGTGCTCGGTCGCATGGGTCTTGATGCAGTTTCTTCTCTTTCGGCAGGCAAGAGACGGCCGGCCGGATGGGCTTCGCGCAGTTTGGAGACCTTGACCAGGGACAAGAATCACAACGGGCTGGTTGATTTCGTTGTACTCGGCCCGTTGGAGAAGCTGGTGGGTGCTGCGGGAAAGGTAAGGTAGAGACCTCAGGTCATTGACAGGGCGTTACATGACCGGTGTGAACGCTCGATGGGCGGGATGCATGTCCCGCCCTTTTATTTTTCAACTGAACCTGATTTAGTTCCGTTATATTTCTTTTTGTGTGCTATTATTGCGGCATGGAAGCCCCCTTTTACATGATCTTAAGGGCTTTCAGAGGAGCACTGCTTTGAGCGCGAATGGGAAGACGTTGCAGGAGATCTACCGTCAACCGGCTGTCTGGGCGGAGTGCCTGCGGATGTTACGAACACTCGACATCGGCGCACTCGTCAAAGATCGTGGGCATCCGGGTTCGGAGTGGGTCTTCTTTGGCTGCGGAACCAGCTACTATCTGGCGCAGGCAGCGGCGGCCAGTTTTACGTTGCTGACAGGCAGGCTGGCGCGCGCGCTGCCAGCCTCGGAACTGCTGCTCTATCCGGAGTTGTCGCTGCCTTCAACGAAGGGCGTCTTTCCGGTGTTGATCTCGCGGTCCGGTTACACATCTGAGATCCTCGCTGCTGCTGAGGTGCTGACGCAGAAGGGGATCGAGTTTTTGGCGCTGACCTGCGATGGGAACGAACTGGCAGCGAGCACGGGACGGGTGCTCCAGCTTCCGGTGAAGGAAGAGAGCACGGTGATGACGGGCTCGTTCACGTCGATGCTGCTGGCAATGCAATATATGGCGGCGAAGATCGCCGGGAAGGACAATTTTCTGGCTGCGCTGGACGAGCTTCCGGCGACGGTTGAGAAGCTGCTTGCGAAGTACGGTTCGCGAGTCGAAGCGTTTGCGAAGCGGCCGTTTGCTGATGTGGCGGTGCTGGGGCAGGGCGCGCTGTATGCGATTGCCTCGGAGGTTGCGCTGAAGGTGATGGAGTCGTCGTCGAGCTATGCGCAGTTCTTTCACACACTCGAGTTCCGGCACGGGCCGAAGTCGATCATCGACGATCGGGCGCTGGTCATCGGACTGATTGCGGATGAGAGTGCGGTGCAGGAGACGAAGGTGATTGCCGAGATGAAGGAACTGGGCGCTTCGACGATTGCTGTGGTCAATCGCGCGACTGCGGAGACTCGTGCGGCTGCGGACCTGGTTGTGGAGCTTGACTCTCCGCTGCCGTCGCTTGCGCTCTCGATTGCTTATGTTGTCTGGGGACAGTTGCTGGGCAGCTATGTGGGGCTGGCCAAGGGGCTGAATCCGGATGAGCCGCTGAATCTGACGCGGGTGGTGACGTTCTGAGGCCGCACTCCCTCTTTAATCCCTAGTTCATGAAGGGGTTGGGCAGGTATTTGGAGTTGGGGAAGCCGTGGAAGCGGAGGTAGAGACAGTCGCGCGCTTCGCCGGTGTAGAGGTGGAAGCGGTGCCAGAGGCTGTACTCGGGTGGCCAGTGCGCGGGGTGAGTGCGCCAGTCGATGGACATGGTGGGCTGGTCGATGTTGAGGGTGTTGGCGATGAGCGCGGCCCGGGGAAGATGGCTGGGCGAGCTGATGATCTCGGCCGAGGTCCAGCCGTTTTCGTGCATGAGCTTGGCGGAGTAGTAGATGTTCTGGATGGTGTCGTGGGCCTGCGGCTCCTCGGTGATGGCTTCGGCGGGGACGCCTTCGGACTCGGCCAGCTTTGTCATGACGTCGGCTTCGACGTACTGGTTGTGCGCGGCGGCTCCGGTCATGATGATGTGCGGGGCGATGCCGGCTTTGTACTGGCGGACGCTTTCGAGGACGCGCTCGCGCTGCTCGGGTGAAGGGGTGCCGTCGGTCTTGGCTGGGCAGCCGAGGACGATGAGGGTGTCGAAGTGCGTGGCGGTGACGTTATGGGTGGGCAGGGTAAGGTACGTGCCGTAGAGCACGAGCACGTAGGTGAAGACGATGGCTGAGGCGAAGAGCAGGATTCGCTTGAGGAGCTTCACGCGGAGCAGGGTATCAGGCTATTGGGTTGGAAGTAAGAGATTCGTGTGGTTCGAGGGGGCCCTCCCCC
>NZ_DASUBE010000060.1:0-6328 GCF_035763405.1 Edaphobacter sp. | reverse complement strand
TGTCCAATCGATTTCTCGCCCGTGGCACGGCGAACAATGGCCACCACGTCATGCGACGTGCAACCAGCAGGCTTATCGAGTACAAGTAGACCGTTCATGCAGCGTCTATTCAGTTTATAGCTGTTTCTCCGGAGGCACAGTCCCGGTGATGTCCTCATCACCAAGGCAGCCTCCGCTTTTCTGTTGTCTTTCCGGAAGGGAATCTGCGTTTAGCATCGGACTGGTGCCCCATCTTCGGCGCAGCTTCATCGCGCCTAAGGTGGGGTCCAACATCCCCCACACCACGTCATCTCAACTGAAATCGATGCTCTTTGCGCGCCCCTCACTACGTCATCTCGACTGAAGGCGGCGCTCTTTGCCGCCGCAGTGGAGAGATCCCCGCATTTCGCGTTCGGACCCAGGGCAAACCCCACCCATGTCAACCCCCTCCCTGCAAACAATTCCTCCATCTCATACAAACAAAGGAGCTCTTTTCCGACAAAACTTGGCGGGTTAGTTTCACCCACTCAGCTACCATAGAAGTAGGGCAACTCCACAGTGTTTGCGGAAGAACTCACCGCCCTTGCCTTTCAGGCGAGAGCGCAGAGCGTTGTCCTCGGGCCTCTATCCGAATGCTGCACGAACCATGCCAAGAACACGTTTATAATGAATATTTTACAAAAAACATATTGAAAACAAGGACTTTACGACCCACCCGCCCGGAAGTCCAGACCTAAGCCCTTTAGAGGATGGACTTTAGCACTTAAGTAGGGGGAGGGGGTACCCGAGAAATCAATGAACCAGACACCGCGCAGCCAGCACTACCGTATGCCCGCAGAGTGGGCCCCCCATGCCGCCACCTGGATCGCCTGGCCGCACAACGCCGAGGACTGGCCCGGCAAGTTCCAGCCCATTCCCTGGGTCTATGCCGAGATCGCCCGCCACCTCGCCCGCGCCGAAGACGTCCACATCCTCGTCAACGACCAGCCCGCCGAGCAGCGCGCCCGACGCATCCTCCACCGCGCCGGAGCCAACCTCGACCGCATCCACTTCCACCGCTGGCCCACCGACCGCGTCTGGCTCCGCGACTCCGGCCCCATCTTCCTCAAAAATCCCGCAGGCGACCGAGCCGTCACCAACTGGAAGTTCAACGCCTGGGCCAAGTACCCGAATTATCACGACGACGACCAGGTTCCGCACCGCGTAGCCAGGCTCCACAACCTTCCCGAGTTCCAACCCACCTCTGGCGACCATCGCCTCGTCCTCGAAGGCGGCTCCATCGATACCAACGGCGCAGGCGTCCTCCTGACCACAGAAGAGTGCCTGCTCTCCGAGATCCAGCAGCGCAACCCAGGCATCAGCCGCGAACAGCTTGAACAAGCCTTCCACGACTACCTTGGCATCGACCAGACCCTCTGGCTCAATCGAGGCTGCGCCGGCGACGACACGCACGGACACATCGACGACATCGCCCGCTTCGTCGCTGAAGACACCATCCTCGCCGCCATCGAACCCAACGCAGCCGACGAGAACCACCTTCCGCTCGCCGAAAACCTCGACCGCCTCCGCGCCGCCCGCAACCTCGAAGGCAAACCGTTCCGCATCATCGAACTCCCCATGCCCGCCCCGGTCGTCTTCGACGGCCAGCGCCTCCCCGCCAGCTACGCCAACTTCTACATCGCCAACGACAGCGTCCTCGTCCCCACCTTCAACGACCCCAACGACCGCCACGCCCTCAACACCATCGCCGCCTGCTTCCCCAACCGAGAAGTCATCGGCATCCACGCCGTCGATCTCGTCTGGGGTCTCGGCACCCTCCACTGCCTCACCCAGCAGGAACCCGCATGAGCGACCTCGACTACCTCCACGCCGCCATCGCCGAAGCCCAGGCCGCCGAAGCCAGCGGCGAAGTCCCCGTCGGCGCAGTCGTAGTCCACAACGGCAAGATCATCGGCCGCGGCCAGAACCGCGTCCTCCGCGACTCCGACCCCACTGCCCACGCAGAGATCGTCGCCCTGCGCGAAGCCGGCCTCGCCCAGCAGAATTACCGCCTCGAAGACTGCGACCTCTACGTCACGCTCGAACCTTGCGCCATGTGCGCCGGAGCCATCCTGCACGCACGCATTCGACGCCTCATCTACGCCGCAGCCGACCCCAAAGCCGGAGCCTGCGGCAGCGTTCTCGACGTGATGAACCATCCGCGTCTAAACCACAAGCTCGAAGTCGTCTCCGGCCTGCTCGCTGAAGAGTGCGGACAGATGCTCAGCAACTTTTTCCTCGAACGGCGAGGAAAGAAGCCTCTCGCACAAGCCAACAGTGCATCTGACTAAGAGTAATAGCCCACCTTCAAGGAGCACACTCATGGCAGGCCGTCTCGCAGGCAAAGTCGCCGTTATCACCGGCTCGGGCACAGGCATCGGACAAGCCATCGCCATCCGCTACGCCAGCGAAGGCGCGACCGTCGTCGTCAACTATCTCGAGCATCCCGAGCAGGCCGACGAGACCAAAGCCCGCGCCGAAGCCGCCGGAGGCAAAGCCATCACCATCCAGGGCGACGTCTCCAAAATTGCCGACACCAATCGCCTCATCGACCAGACCTGGCAGCAGCTCGGCCGCTGCGACATCCTCGTCAACAACGCCGGCATCGAGATCGGAGCCAACTTCTGGGACATCACCGAAGCCGACTACGACAGAGTCCTCGACGTCAATCTCAAGGGCGCCTTCTTTCTCACCCAGGCCTTCGTCCGCCGCCTGCGCGACGCCAAACGGCCGGGTCGCGTCATCAACATGAGCTCTGTCCACGAGGACATGGTCTTCCCTCACTTCCCCACCTACTGCGCGGCCAAAGGCGGCATGCGCATGTTGATGCGAGACCTGGCTGTCGAACTTGGCCCACTCGGCATCACCGTCAACAACATCGCACCCGGGGCCATCAGCACGCCAATCAACGCCAGGATGATGGCGAATCCAACCGAGTTGAATGCCCTGCTCGCCAACATCCCTCTCGGCCGCATGGGCACGGTCGATGACGTCGCCGGCCTCGCGCTCTTTCTCGCCTCCGACGACGGCGCCTACGTCACCGGCTCAACTTATGTCATCGACGGCGGCCTGATGCGCAACTATCACGAACAATAGCGGCGTGCAGGTAAAATAGAGATATGGAACTGACCGTGTATTCGGCGGCCTGGTGCCGCGACTGCCGCGAGGCCAAACGCTTCCTCAGCAAACACAATATCGCTTTCAACGAGATCGACATCGAAAACACGCCCGGCGCGGCCGACGAGCTGCTCGCCAACGTCGGCAAGCGCGCCATCCCGCAGTTTGTCCTCGATGGCAAGTGGATTCAGCCCTACAAGCCGGGCCGCGGCTTCCTCTACGAAGAGATGGCCGCACTCTTCGGCGTCAGCAATATGTAGGAAAGATGCCTCCGTCAGGTTTGTCATTCTGAGCGGAGCGAAGAACCTCCGCATTTCGCCTGTCGCGTCACGCGCTTTTCAATTACAACAACATGGCACGAACCGAAGGAACTCACGATGATCGCTCGCTACACCCGCCCCGCGATGGGCAAAATCTGGTCTGACGAGAACAAGTACCGCTCCTGGCTCACCGTTGAAGCCGCCGCCTCGCAGGCGCTCGCCAGGTTCGGCCTCGTGCCACAGGCCGCAGCCGACGCCATCCGCGACAAAGGCAACTTCACCGTTGCGCGCATCGACGAGATCGAGGCCGAAGTCCGCCACGATGTCATCGCCTTCACCACCACGGTCGCCGAGCACATCGGCAACCCCGAACACTCGCGCTGGCTGCACTACGGCCTCACTTCGACCGATGTTGTCGATACCGCGCAGGCACTCCAGATCAAGGAAGCCTCCGCGCTCATCCGCAAAGGCATCGTCGCCCTTGCCCACACGCTCAAGCGCCGCAGCATCGAATACAAGCACACGCCCATCATCGGCCGCACCCACGGCGTCCACGCCGAGCCTTCCACCTTCGGCCTCAAGCTCCTGCTCTGGTACGCCGAAGTCCAGCGCAACCTCACCCGCTTCGACGCCGCAGCCGAAGACCTCCGCATCGGCAAGCTCTCAGGTGCGGTCGGCACCTTCGGCCACCTGAAGCCTGAGCACGAAGAGGCCATCTGCTCCGGACTCGGCCTCAAACCAGTGCCCATCGCAACGCAGGTCATCCAGCGCGACCTGCACGCGGCCTACATCTGCGCTCTCGCCGTGCTCGCCAGCACACTCGACAAGATCGCCACCGAGGTCCGCCACCTCCAGCGCACCGAGGTCCGCGAGGCCGAAGAGTTCTTCAGCGAGAAGCAAAAAGGCTCGAGCGCAATGCCGCACAAGCGCAACCCCATCACCAGCGAACAAATCAGCGGCCTCGCCCGCGTCATGCGCGCCAACGCGCAGGTCGCGCTCGAAAATGTCGCACTCTGGCACGAGCGCGACATCTCGCACTCCTCCGCCGAGCGCGTCATCCTACCCGACTCGACCATCCTCGCCGACTACCTGCTGGCCAAAACCGAAAACCTCATCGCCAAGCTGCTCGTCTACCCCGAGCGCATGTTGAAGAACCTCGAATCCACCGGTGGTCTCATCTTCAGCGGCCAACTCCTGCTCGATCTCGCCGAATCCGGCATGAGCCGCGAAGACGCCTACCGCCTCGTGCAGTCGCACGCGATGCGAAGCTGGAAAGAGAGTCTCAACTTCCGCGAAGAGGTCGCCAAAGACCCCGCCATCACAGCACGCCTTGCGCCAGAAAAACTAGCCCACGCCTTCGACTACAACCGCCAACTGGCCAACGTGGACGCCATCTTTAGCCGTGTTCTGGGATAATTGCCGCCATGACTACGGCCTTATTTTTTATCGCCATCGGAGTGTATCTGATCTTTCAGGGGCTCACATCTGATTACTTGATCGGCGAGAGTGAAGGTTTAGCGAGCGCCGAGGAGAAAGAGAAAGCCAAGGCGACACCGCTTACACGATTCATTGTGATCTGCGCCGGTATTGCTTCGCTAAGTTGGGATGCACATCACTTTCTGCACTGAAAATGGTACCCCTATACAAAATGTTGTCCGTTTTCGCCAGTATCATCGGCCGTCGTTTTGCATTTCCATTCCGTAGCGAAGCGGAGGAATCTGCTTTTCGCCCCACACCCCACAGGTTCCAATGCGACGCGATTACAACTTCTACGTCTACATCCTGGCAAGCCGCTCACGGAATCTGTACATCGGACTCCCCAACTGCCTGGCAGCACGCATAGCACAACACCGCGAAAACCGACCGGGCACTTACACTGCCCGCTACAACATCCACCGCCTCGTCCACTACGAACAATTCGCCTACATCAATAACGCCATCGCCCGCGAAAACGAGTTGAAAGACTGGAACCGCGAGAAGAAAATTGCCCTGATCGAGCACAACAATCCAACATGGGAAGATCTCGCAGCGAACCTGTAATGCGTTGCCGCAGCCAAAAGGCAGATTCCTCCGCTACGCTGCGGAATGGAAATACAAAAGAACAGCAATGCCGCGAACTCTCGTCCAAATCGTAGACGCTGCTCTGCTCTCAGCCACCGAACGCAGCGGCGCACATCTCGCCTGCCGCCCCGGATGCACCCAATGTTGCCACGGAGTCTTCCCCATCTCCCACGAAGACGCGCACCGTCTCCGCAAAGGCCTCGACGCTCTCGAACAAACCGACCCAGACAGATTCCGCCGTATCCGGCAGCGCACCGCCGAATCTCTCACGCGGCTCACGCCTCTTTTCCCCGGCGACTCGACGACAGGCATTCTCGCTGAAGACTACGAAGATTCCTTTCTCTTCAGTGATGAATCCGAAGGCTCGCTCGGCGACAATGAGCCGTGCCCTGCGCTCGACCCCACAACCGGCACCTGCGATCTCTATGAGCACCGTCCCATCGTCTGCCGCACCTTCGGCCCACCCATGCGCACCGCCGACGGCGACCTCGCCACCTGCGAGCTTTGCTACGTTCATGCATCTACGCAGGAGATAGAAGCCTGTGAACTCGATCCCACACTGCCCGCCCAGGAAGCCGCCAGCATTCTAGCCTTCAACAAAACGCACAACACGCACGGCGAAACCATCGTTGCCTATGCTCTCCGCGGCGTGTAGGCGATAATCATCTCTGTGTCCGAAACTCGCGCCATCACGCTAGCCGTCACCGGAGCGAGCGGTTCCATCTACGCCACCGAGATGCTCCGTGCGCTCGCTGCCGACGACCGCGTGCGGAAGGTCAACCTCGTCGTCTCCGACAATGCCCTGCGCGTGCTCGCCGAAGAACTCCAGATCGGCGGACGCAACGGCCTGGTAGAAAAGCTCCTCGGTTCCC
>NZ_DASUBE010000059.1:0-29989 GCF_035763405.1 Edaphobacter sp. | reverse complement strand
AAGAGGGTGCTGAAAAAGTCATTGGCGAAGAGAAAGGCGTACCTCAGCGGCTAAAGCCGCGCTGATTTTGCGGTACTTGCGGCACGGCTGAAGCCGTGCCCTTAAGCAAAACGGACTTTTTCAGCACCCTCTAAAGCCCCTTATTCTTTGCCGGCAGTTTGGCAGGGCTAAAGTCCTGCGCTCCCACCGAGAGGCAGAGGCGCGAGTATTGCCACACCAGTGAAGCCATCTGCCTTCACCCAGCATGCTGCGTGCTTACAAGGGCCCCGCTCAATCGTTGCTTCCTTGGTGGAGTCAGCGGTTTTTGTTGTAGGAATTTCGAGGAGTGCCATGAAGAAAATTAATTGCACGATCATTTTGAGTCTGGTTGCTCTGGTGGCCGCGGTCGTGATGCCCGCTGCTGTGTTTGGGCAGGGGCTTGGCCGCATCAATGGAACTGTGACGGACAGCACCGGGGCTGCCGTTCCCAATGCGACGATTACGGCTACTCGCACGGGGACTGGAGCGGCGGTGACGGCGACCAGCGGCGGCGCTGGTGAGTACGTCTTCCCCTCGCTTGCTCCGGCAGAGTATTCGATCTCGGCGACGGCGAGTGGCTTTGCCCAGTTCACGCAGAAGAATGTGGTGTTGCAGGCGGACCAGGCGGTGACGGTGAACATTGCCCTGACGGTGGGCAGTGCGAGCCAGACGGTGACGGTGACGGAGGCTCCGCCGCAGGTGGACACGACGACGGGCACACTGTCGCAGGTGATCGGCCAGCAGCGAGTGAATGACCTCCCGCTCAATGGACGCAACGCGGCGGCGCTGACGACGCTGGTGCCGGGCGTGGTGGTCGCATCGAGCCAGAACATCGACCAGGGGCAGACGAAGACGTTTCCTGTAGTGGCTGCGGTGACGATCAACGGCACGCGCGCCAACCAGGTGAACTATATGCTGGACGGCGGCAATAACGTGGATGAGTACACGAACGTCAACGCGCCGTTTCCGTTTCCGGATGTGCTGCAGGAGTTCAGCGTAGAGACAAGCAACTACAACGCGGAGTATGGGCAGAATGCGGGCGGCGTGGTGAACATCATCACGCTGGGCGGCGGCAGCGCGTTGCATGGGGATGCATTTGAGTATGTGCGCAACCGCGTGTTCAATGCGGCGAATTACTTCAGCTATCAGAATGGCGTGAAGACGAGGGATTTTTTGAAGCGCAACCAGTTTGGCGGCACGCTGAATGGGCCGGTGGTGATTCCGCACCTGTACAACGGGCGCGACAAGACGTTCTTCTCGTTCGGAATGCAGGCGACGCGGTATCGGAACAAGGCCGTGGGCGGGACGGCGTTTTTGCCCACGCCTGCGCAGTTGGCTGGGACGTTCACGGGGCTTTCGTCGGCGACGGCGATCTCGAACCCGAAGACGCTGGCGCCGTATCCCTGCACGCCTACAGGGAGCACGTATACGTGCCAGGTGAATCCGGCGGACTTCAATGCTTCGTCGCTGGCGCTGCTGAAGTATCTGCCGAAGATTTCGGGGACCGATGGGACCTACCAGTTCTTCAAGCCGAGCAGCCAGAACTTTATTGAGTACACGGCGCGCGGCGACCATGCGCTGACGGCGAACGATCACCTGACGCTGCGCTACTTCTACGACCGCTTTGACAATGCGGGCGTGCTGGATGCAACCAATCTGCTGACCTACTCGGACCAGGCAACGATTCGCTATCACAATGCGCTGATCAGTGAGGCGCATGTGTTTTCGGCGAACCTGCTGAACAACTTTATTTTGAGTTATCAGATTGAAGATGCATCGCGCGGGCCGCTGGCCGGTGCGCCGAATGTGAACGACCTGGGCGTGAAGGTGTGGCAGCCGGCGTTCAAGCAGATCAACCAGATTCAGGCTGTCGGATTCTTCACCATTGGAGACAATCCGGCGGCTTCGTTCCGGCGCAACAACTACACGCTCTCCGACGACCTGCACTGGGTGAAGGGGAACCATTCGCTGAGCTTCGGTTTCCACGGTGAGATGGCGAAGGTGGACATCAACAACCAGTTTCAGCAGCCGGGAGTATTTCAGTTCAACAGCAACTCGACGATTGCGAGCCCGATGGCTGACTTTCTGCTGGGCGGATTGACGGTGTTTCAGCAGGCTTCGGGGCAGTACTTCAACAACCGCTATCGCGTGACGGGCTACTATGCGCAGGATAGCTGGAAGGTGACGCGGCGGCTGACGCTCAACTACGGCATTCGGTACGAGCCGTTTTCGCCGCAGCGCGAGATGGTGGGGCGGCAGGGCGTGTTCAGTCCGGCGGCACGGGCGGCGGGGCAGATCTCGACCACACACACTACGGCGCCTGCTGGATTACTGTTCCCCGGAGATCGGGGGTTTGTGAAAAACATGGTGCGGCCGGTGTACACGCACTTCATGCCGCGCTTCGGCTTTGCGTATGACGTGTTCGGCAACGGCAGGACGAGCGTGCGTGGCGGAGCGGGGCAGTTTTACGACACGCGGCTGCCGGGGGTCTTCGACAACATCTTTGCGAACTCGGTGCCGTTTGTGGCTTCGGTGAATGTGTCCTACTCACCGACGAGCCTTGGGAATTTTTCGGATCCGTATGCGAACATTCCGGGAGGAAATGTCTTTCCGGCGCCGCAGCCTCCGCCGGCGAGCTACTTCACGCTGGCGAATTATCAGAACTCGAGCTTCAGCACGTTTGATGCGGACACGTTTCGCGTGCCTGTGACTTACTCGTACAACCTTGCTGTGGAGCAGCAGATGACGAAGACGCTCTCCGGGCGGCTGGCGTATGTGGGCTCGCAGAGCTTCCACCAGATTAATCCGACGGACATTAACCCGATCTACAACCAGGGGCCGAACGTGGGCAAGCGTGTGTATGCTTCGACGACTCCGGTCGAGAATTATCCGAACCCAATTGCTACGGTGGATACGGGCGGGATTGCGAGCTATCACTCGCTACAGGCGTCGTTGCAGAAGCGTGTGGCGAACGGGCTGACCGCGTTTGTGAACTACACGTGGTCGAAGGCGATTGACAACAATGCGTTTGGATCGTCGGTGACGGCGGTGGTGCCGGGGTCGTCATACGTGCTGCCGGTGTATGAGCCGAACTACAAGCGGCTCGATCATGGGCCGGCGGACTACGACCATCGCAATGTGCTCAGTATGTCCTACGTCTGGCTGCTGCCTGAACTCAAGAGCGGCAATCGCGCGACGCGGTTTGCGGCGAACGGATGGCAGACAAGCGGGATCTTCCTGTTCCGCAGCGGCGATCCGCTGACGGTGACGGGCGCAAACGTGGACGGCACGGGCCTGAACCGCGACCGAGCGATCTGGAACGGGCAGAATCCGTATGGCGGGAATGCTTGTGCCACGGCGAACTCTGCGTGTAAGTCGTATCTGAATCCGGCGAACTTCTCGATTAACCCGAGCTACAAGGTGAGCGTGCCGCTCTCCTACGGCAATATTGTGAAGGGCAGCTTTGTGGGGCCGCAGTTTGCAAGCTGGGACGCGAGCGCGATGCGCATCTTCCAGTTGCATGAGGCATTGCAGCTCCAGTTCCGTGCGGATTTCTTCAATGTGCTGAACCATACGAACTTCGGCGATCCGCAAGGCTCACGGACTAATGGAGCGTTTGGACGGGTTACTTCGACCAATGGCGATCCGAGGATTGGGCAGCTCTCGCTGAAGCTGAAGTTTTAGGGAGGTTGCTGGAAGAGTCGTTGGCTCACAATATGTTCCGTGCAACTACGAGCACAATACGGTGGTTCTTCGCTGCGCTCAGAACGACGATGCGTAAGGGATGCATGCCTGAATGTCTTAGAGGAGAACCATGCTTCGCTTCAGATCGTTGAACACAGTTTTGATGTTGTGCGCCGTTGCTTTCCCGGCATGCTCATTTGCTGCGCAGAAGACGGCTGTTGCGCAGCCGCGTTATCAGAATCCGGTGCTCTACGCGGATTACTCCGATCCGGATGTGATTCGCGTGGGCGAGGATTTTTATCTGATTGCTTCGAGCTTTCATTTTTCTCCGGGCATTCCGATTCTGCACTCGCGCGATCTGGTGCACTGGGAGATTACGGGGCACGTGCTGCCGAAGCTTCCCTTTGGGCCTGCCTACGATATGGACGGCGGAACGCGGTATGGCGGCGGTGTGTGGGCTCCGGCGGTGCGGTTTCACGCCGGGCTGTTTTATGTTTATTTTCCAACGCCGGATGAGGGCATTTTTGTCAGCACTGCTCCGAGTATGACGGGGCCGTGGAGCAGGCCGGTGGCTGTGATTCGCGGACCGGGTTGGGAAGACCCGTGTCCTTTCTGGGACGATGACGGCAAGGCGTATCTCGTCCACTCGCGGCTGCACGCGGGACCGCTGATTCTGCATCGCATGTCGGCGGACGGGATGAGAGTGCTGGATAGCGGCAAGGTGATCGTCGAGGATGCGAAGGACCTGCCGGTGCTCGAAGGGCCGAAGATGTATAAGCGGCATGGATGGTATTACATCTTTGCGCCGATGGGCGGTGTGGGGAACGGCTCGCAGGCGGTGCTGCGGTCTCGCACGATCTACGGGCCGTATGAGTATCGCATTGTGTTGGCGCAGGGCGGCACGAAGATCAATGGGCCGCATCAGGGTGCGTATGTGGAAACGCCGGATGGACGCGGATGGTTTCTGCACTTTCAGCTTCGCGGCGCGCATGGGCGCGTGGTGTTGCTGGAGCCGGTGCGCTGGGTGGATGACTGGCCGGTGATGGGAGAGAGTGTCAGCGCAGATGATGCAGGCGAGCCGGTGGCGGGCGGGCCTCTGCCGGTGGTTGTTCGCGGTGCGGACGAGATGGCTCCGCAGACCTCGGATGACTTCGGCGGCGCGACGCTTGCGCCGATGTGGGAGTGGAACCACAACCCGGACGATGCGCACTGGTCACTGACGGAGCGGCGCGGGTTTCTGCGGCTCGATACGATGTTTGCGCCGGACCTGTTTCATGCGCGCAATACGCTGACCGAGTCGATGCAGGGCAATGCGTTCGACTTTACGGCGCGCATGGAGACCGGCCACATGCGGGATGGCGACCGCGCGGGCGTCTCGATGTTCGACAAGGGACTGGACTACGTTGCCGTGGTGAGGCGAGGAACGGCGCGGGTGCTGGTGTTTTCCGATCACGGCAGCTCGCAGGAGATTGCATCGGTCGGGCCGGGCGCGATTGAGTTGCGGGCGCATGTGGTTGGGGACACAGCGATGTACTTCTACAGCGTGGACGGCGGCGCGCACTTTCTGTCTGCCGGGACACCTGTGACGATGGTCTTCAGTTGGTGGAAAGGCGCCCGGCCTGCGCTGTTTGCATTCAACACGCTGCGGCGCGCGGGCGGTGGCTATGTGGACTTTGATTGGGTGCGGTACAGGGCGCTCGCAAGAGCGAAGTAACGCTGGGCCCGGTGGACGTCGCGGCCGATCTGTTCGCGGAGGGCTTCGGGGCTGGGCCAGTGGATCTCGGGGCGCAGGCGGCGGAGGAACGTGAGGGTGAGCGGCGTCGCTTCGGTGAGTTCGATGGGGTGGAAGTTGAGCAGGTGTGATTCGACGGTGAGAGCGTCGGCTCCGAAGGTGGGGCGCGTGCCGATGTTGGTGACGGCGTCGAAGGTCTCGATGCAGGGACCTGTGCCGACGGTGAGGGTTGTGATGTAGACGCCGTTGGCGGGGAGGAGTTCGTCGTAGGGTGCGAGGTTGATGGTGGGGACTGCGTAGCGTGTGCCGTATCCGCGGCCTGAGGCGGGTGTGCCGGCGATACTGAACGGGCGGCCAAGCAGCGCGCGGGCCTGGCTGACGTTGCCTTCGGCGATGAGCGCGCGGATGGTGGTCGATGAGATGGCGCGGCGGCGGAGATGACGCGGAGCGTAGACGCGGACAGTGAAGCCAAGTTCGCGGCCGAGTGCTTTGAGGCTCTGGACGCCAGCTTCAGCCTGGTAGCCGAAGCGGAAGTTTTCACCTTCGTGCAGTTCACGGACGTGGAGTGTCTGCTGGAGGATGTTGGTGGCGAAGTCGCGCGCAGCGGTGCGGGCGAGCGCGGCGGTGAAGGGAAGGATGAGGAGCGCGTCTACGCCGGTGGCGGCGATGCGGCGGATCTTTTCGTCGAGCGGCGTGATGAGCGGCTGGCGCGATTCGGGGCGTGTGATGCGGGCCGGGTGCGGGTCGAAGGTGACGGCGACGGAGGTGATGCCGAGCGAGCGGGCACGAGCGACGACTTCGGAGAGGACCCACTGGTGTCCGCGATGCACGCCGTCGAAGTTGCCGATGGTGGCGACGGAGGGGCCGAAGTTCGGCGGCACGTCTGCGAGTTGGCGGAAGAGCTGCATCAGGCGATCTCGAACTGAAGTTGGAGGCCGTCGTAGGCCAGGCGGATGTGCGGCGGGAGCGCGGCTTCGGTGACGGCGTGGTCGAGGTCGTGGCTCATGTGCGTGAAATAAGCGCGGCGCGGCTTGAGCTTTTCGACGAAGGCGATGGATTTTTCAAGGTGAGAATGGCTGAAGTGCGGGTCGCGGCGGAGCGCATCGAGGATGAGGATGTCGAGGTTCTGGAGGAGAGGGACACTCTCTTCGGGCAGGTCGCTCATGTCGGTGAGGTAGGCGGCGGAGCCGAAGCGGTAGCCGGTGATTTGCTGGATGCCGTGCGTGACCGGGACACGGCGGACGGTTGCGCCGAAGACGTCGAAGGAGGCGCCGGGAGTGGAGTCGATGCGGTGGAGCTGGACGCGGGCGCTGGTGGGGTAGCGATCTTCGGTGCGGAAGGTGTAGGCGAAGATGCGCTCGATGGCGCTGGCGGTGGCGTCATCGGCGTAGATGGGCAGATTGCCCTGGACGCAGAAACTGAGCGGGCGGAGATCGTCGAAGCCCATGACGTGGTCGGCGTGAGCGTGGGTGTAGAGGACAGCATCGACGCGGCGGATATTTTCGCGGACGGCCTGGGCGTGGAAGTCGGGGCCGGTGTCGATGAGCACGGTGCGGTCGTTGTAGGCGAGACGGATGGAGGGGCGGGTGCGGCGGTTGCGCGGGTCACCGTCGGCGGAGACGGCGGAGCGGCAGACGGCGCAGTCGCAGCCGAGCGTGGGTACTCCCATGGAGGTGCCGGAGCCGAGAAAGGTGAGCGTGGCCTGCATCGTTTAGCGCATGTTCCTATTGCTGAATGCGTTGTATCGGATGTCATTGAGAGTGATGGCGCGACTGAGAAAATACAGGGATTCTTCCCATTCGACTTCGCTCAGGGCAGGCTGCTGCGCTCAGAATGACAACCATAAAACAGAACGACAAATGACGACCGTAAAACAGAATGACAAAGCTAGAACTGCGTGAAAAAACTAAAACGGTGACGGTTGAATTTGCATCTAGCGGACGATGCTGGGGCCGGCAGGTTTGCCCGGTGCGGGTGGTTGCTGCGTGCGGGCGGCGGCGGAGCGTGCGAGCGCCTGGGTGATTTCGAGGAAGGCCATGCGCAGCTCGAAGAGGGCGCTTTCGAGCAGGCGCGACTCGTCGACGGCGAGGTTGCCTTTGGTCTTTTCAGCGAGGACGCCGAGCATGTCGATGCTCTGGCGCGCGCCGAGGATGTCCACCTGCGGCTGCTGGCCTTCGGGTGTGGCTCCGCCAAGCTGCATGATGGCGGTCATGTAAACGGACTGGACGAGGCCCTCGAAGCTCATGGCGGGCGGGTGGTCCATGCCGGGGTTGGCGGCGCGGACGGCGGTGTCGAGCCGATCGGCGGTGGCCTCGTAGGCGATGCGGGACTGCTCGGACTGCTCGGCGGTGGGGCCGGGGGGGAGGTCGTCTGCGGTCTCGGGCTGCGCTGTGGCTGCCGGCTCGGGTACGTGCTCAACTTTTGGCCTGGGCTCGGACACGGCTTCGACCGCGGCTTCAACCGGCATGGGGGCGCGGTGCTCTTTTTCAGGCGATGGGTCGGCGTCGGGGCGCGGCTCGCCTTCAAGGGTGAACTTGCGACGGTCGGTGACGACGAAGGGCTTGTTCTGTTCGGACATGCTTATGCTCTCTCTGGTTCTGATGCTGGTTGCTGCTTCTGCGCTTCAGCAGTATAGGGAATTGACGAGGGTGTTGCGGTTCCACCGGAGTAGTGCAAAGCGGCATTGCGGTCGAGTGCTTCGCGGCGGATGTAGCCGAGCGCCAGCTGCACGAGGCCTTCGGGTAACGGGATGGCGGAGACGCTGGTGAGTTCGCCGACGGGCTTGCCTTGGGCTTCGAGTGGTACGCCTGCGGCTGGAAGTGCGCCTTCGAGGCGGAACGTGGTGAAGGTGCGGTGGACGTTGCCGCGCGAGCGGATGCGCTCGACGATCTCCTGCCCGAGATAGCAGCCTTTGCTGAAGTGGAGCGCGCGGGTCTGGTTGGTTTCCTGCGGCAGGTCTTTGTCGCGGATGTCAGTGCCGAAGCGCGGCGTGCCTTCAAGGATGCGGAGCCACTCGCGGGCTTCGGGGTCGCAGTGTGTTGCTCCTGCGGAGATGAGGGCTTGTGTGAGGGATGCGACGGTCTGGGCGTCAGACCATAGTTCGTAGTGCGGGACAAGCGGGCTGTGCGCGTGGATGATCGTGACTTCGGCTTCGTTCCATGTGCTCGCTTGTATCTCGAACTCGTTGAGCTGCGCGGTGGGCAGGCTGATCTGTTCGAGCAGCCGCGCGGCTTCAGGGCCTGTGACGGCGAGGCCGGAGCGCGTGGCGGAGATGTTGGTGAGTTCGACGTCGTCCATGATGATGAAGCGGTCGAGCAGGGGCATGAGCGCGGGTATCTGCGTGGCGGCGGTTTCGAGGAGCAGCGCATCGGGCTGGCTGAAGATGTTGGCGTCGCCCTGGATGCGTCCCTGCGCGTTGAGGAAGAAGTTGTAGTTGCCTTCGCCGTGCGCAAGCTGCTGGATGGAGTTGGTGCTCATGCCGTTGAGCCAGCGGACGCGGTCCGCGCCGGTGATGCGGAGCCAGCCGATGTCTGCGAGCGGCGAGATGCCCGCACCGTGGAGCAGGGCGGCAAGCTGGGCTGCCGATGAGACCTGGGTGTCGGGATGGCTGGTTGGAGTCATGGGCGGGCGGATGGGCGAAACTCTGCGTACACTTGATTATAGCGGTGGATTGAGAGGTCTTGTGTCGCACGGACGGGTTGGGAGCAGCGGGCAGTGGATGGTGTGGGTGGCCGCGATGACTGTGTTCGCGGTGGTCGGTGCGGCGTGTCTCGCGCAGACGGCTCCTCCGGCGAGCGGGCAGACAGACTCTGCGGAGAGCGCCACGCCGATGACGAAGGCGCAGGCGAAGGAGCTGTTCCAGTCCGTCGATACGATTTTGCAGTTTGTCAGCAACGACTCGAAGCTGCCGATTGAGCACAAGGTGAAGCGGAAGCTGATCTCGCGCGATGAGGTCAATAAATATCTGACGAAGAAGTTCGATGACGACCAGAGCGCGAAGCGGATGGAGCGCGATGAGATTGTGCTGAAGAAGTTCGGGCTGCTCGACCGCGACTTTCAACTCAAGCCGTTTTTGCTGGGGTTGCTGACGGAGCAGATTGCGGGCTTCTACGACAACAAGACGAAGACGGTGAACCTGCTGGACTGGATTAAGCTGGACGATCAGAAGCCGGTGCTGGCGCATGAGTTGACGCACGCGCTACAAGATCAGAAGGTGGGGCTGGAGAAGTGGTCGGATGTGGGCGATGACGGGATTGCGCGCAATGTGAGTGAAGACAATCACCACCTGCAGACGGACGAGGCTGAGACAGCGCGTAGCGCCGTGGCCGAAGGGCAGGCGATGGCGGTGTTTGTGGACTACACGCTGCGGTCCACGGGCAAGACGATTGCCGACGCTCCGGGGATTGGCGAGAAGCTGAAAGACCTGGCAGCGGACACGAGTGGGTCTCCGATGATGTCGCGGGCGCCGCTATTGTTGCAGCAGTCGCTGATCTTTCCTTACAGCGATGGGCTTGCATTCGAGCAGGCGATTCTGGTGAAGCAGGGGCGCGATGCCGCGTTTGCGGGAGTGTTGGCGAATCCGCCCTCGTCGAGCTTCGAGATTATGAATCCTGCTGCGTATATGGCGCACGTGCCGGTGCCGGTGCTGCGGCTGCCGGACATTCATCCGCTGATCGACGCCGAGTACACGCCTTACGACGTAGGTGTGATGGGTGAGTTGGATGTGCGGATTCTGACGGAACTGTTTGGTGGAAGGAAGTTGTCGGCGGTGCTGACTCCGCAGTGGGCCGGTGGTCTGTATTACGCTGCGCAGCGGAAGTCGGCGGTGACGGAGGCGGAGAAGGATTCGACGGCTTCGCTGGGGCTGCTGTATTACTCGCGGTGGAAGAGCGAGGACGCGGCGCGGTCGTTTTTGCAGGTGTATGAGACGGAGATTGCGCGGAAGTATTTGCATGCGGAGCGGCGGCAGAGGGACGAGGCTGATGCGGGTGAGCGAGTGTACTCGACCGGAGAGGGCGATGTGCTGCTCTCGATTTCAGGCAAGGACGTTTTTGTGAGTGAGGGGTTTGAACTTTCTCTGGCGCGCAAACTGCGAGACCAGATTGAGAGCGGGCAAGGTGTGGGGCCATTGAAGATTGCAGACGTGCCGATGCACGAGCCTGCGCTTTCGATGTCGCGGTCGCTGGCGTCGTTTGGCATGATGCGCGTGGGGCTCGGACGATATACTTTGAATGGGACGCAAGCGGCCTCAGAGCCGGGACGCGCGCATTAGAGGAGACCAAATCATTTGAGCAAGGCAGAGATTGGCATCATTGGGGGCAGCGGCCTGTACGCCATGCCCGGGCTTTCGGGCGTGCGCGAGGAGCGCGTGACGACGCCGTTTGGCGAGCCTTCGGACGCTTTCATTCTGGGAGAGCTTGAGGGGCGCAAGGTTGCGTTTCTGGCGCGGCATGGACGCGGACACCGCATCCTGCCGAGCGAGTTGAACTTTCGTGCAAACATCTACGCGATGAAGATGCTGGGTGTGGAGCGGATACTTTCGGTGTCGGCTGTCGGCTCGCTGAAGGAGGAGCATAAGCCGACGGACTTTGTGATTCCGGACCAGTTCATCGACCGCACGTTTGCGCGCGTGGGCACATTCTTTGGCGAAGGGATCGTTGCGCATGTTGCGTTCGGCGATCCGGTCTGCGGAACGGTTGCGGCGGCGTTTGGCAAGGCTTGCCAGGCAGTTGGCGTGGTGGGCAAGGCGGGCGGCACGTATGTCTGCATGGAAGGGCCGCAGTTTTCGACGCGCGCGGAGTCGAACCTTTACCGGAGTTGGGGCGCGGACGTGATTGGCATGACGAACCTGCAGGAGGCCAAGCTGGCCCGCGAGGCGGAGATCTGCTACGCGACGATGGCGATGGTAACGGACTATGACTGCTGGCGCGAAGGACATGATGATGTGACCATCGACCAAATTGTGGCGGTGTTGCATCAGAATGCTGACAATGCGGCGAAGGTGGTGCGTGCAGCCGTGGCGGCTATGCCGAAGGAACGGACCTGTGCCTGCGGCGATGCGCTGAAGTATGCGATTTTGACCGATCGCAAGGCGATTCCGGACGAGGCGCGGAAGAAGCTGGCGCTTCTACTGGATAAATATCAGTAGGCGATTTTTCGCGGCTGGTGTTGACGCTGGCGGGTATAACGAATGTTTCAGAGAACGATGACAAGGAGTTTTGATGGCGATTCTGGTTGTGGGTTCAGTTGCGTTCGATAGCATCGAGACGCCTTATGGCAAGGTAGACCATTGTCTGGGCGGCGCGGCGACACACTTTTCGTTGGCTGCCAGTTACTTCACCGATGTGCGGGTGATTGCGGTGGTCGGCAAGGACTTTACGGCGGAGCACGAGACAGTGATGACGCGGCGCGGAGTGGATACGCGCGGGCTGGAGCGGGCGAACGGGTTGAGTTTTCACTGGACCGGCTCTTACTCGGGCAGCATGGATGAGGCGAAGACGCTGGGCACGGACCTGAATGTCTTCGAGACCTTCGAGCCGAAGATCCCCGAGTCTTACAAGGATACGGACTATCTTTTCCTCGCCAATATCGACCCGGTTTTGCAAGGGCGCGTGCGCGGCCACATGCCGAAGGTGAAGATGGTCTGCGGCGACACGATGAATTATTGGATTGCCGACCATCGCGCGAACCTTGACAACGTGCTGCGCGAGTTGGATGTGCTGCTCATTAACGACGGCGAAGTCCGGATGCTGGCAGGCGAGCGCAACCTGGTTCTAGCCGCCGAGAAGGTGCTGGCGATGGGGCCGAAGACGCTGGTGGTGAAGCACGGTGAGTACGGCGCGACGGCGTTCTTCAGCGATCGTTCGTTCGGCGGCCGCGTGAAGGTTGCGCGGCCCTTCCGCGCACCTGCGTTGCCGTTGGCCGAGGTGGTGGACCCGACCGGCGCGGGCGATTCGTTTGCCGGAGGGTTCTACGGCTACCTCGCCTCGCAGCCGGAGCTGACGCCTGCGGTCTTTCGCAAGGCGATGTTCTATGGCGGCGTGATGGGCTCGTTTGCCGTCGAGCGGTTCGGCACTGAGCGTTTGCAGAACGTGACCCGCGAGGAGATCGACGAGCGGTTCAAGCTGTTTCAGGAGATTTCGCACCTTGACTACACGGGGGCGTAAAGACGTGGGCAGGCCGGCGCGGACGAGGCCGTCGCTGCTGGGCACTGCGGCCGGCGTGGGAGGGGCGGGCGATGAGGTGCGTCCCGCGACGCGCGAAGAGACGTTTCCGGTGGCGATGGGGGCACTGGTGCTCGGCATTTTTTCACTGCTGATGTGCCTCAGGCGCGACTATCTGCTGCTGTACGGAGACGCGGTGGCACACCTGGGGATTGCGCGGCGCATTGTGGATTCGCGCAATCCCGGGTTGGTGCAACTGGGCGGCGTGTGGCTGCCGCTGCCGCATCTGCTGATGGTTCCTTTTGTGCAGAATATGGAGTGGTGGCGGAACGGGCTTGCGGGAGCGTGGCCGTCGCTGGTCTTTTATATTCTCGGCGTCGCGGGAATCTACCGGCTGGCGCGGCGCATGATGGTTCCGCGCTGGGCCTTTGCGGCTGCGGCGTTTTACGCGCTCAATCCTAATCTGCTTTATCTTTCGACGACGGCGATGACAGAGCCGTTGTTTCTCGCCATCGTCATCTGGATGGTGCTGCTGACGATGGAGTGCGGTGCGGCGATTCGCGCCGCGGAGACTGCGCTGGTTCAGCGAAGGCTGATTTTTATTGCGTTGCTGATTGTTGCTGCTGTCTTTACGCGCTACGACGGATGGGTGCTGGGCGCGGCGGTATGGTGCGTGCTGACGTGGCAGCTTTGGCAAAGGCGTGAGGTCTGGCGCGAAGTCTCCACTGCATTTGTTGTGTTCACGCTGCTGGCCGTGGCGGGGCCGGTGAGCTGGTTTGCCTACAACCAGCACTTCTTCCACGACTGGCTGGACTTCATGCGCGGGCCGTATTCGGCAGCGGCCATCGACAAGCGGACGACGCCGCCGGGTGCTGGGCACTATCGGGGATGGCACAACCCGGCGTGGGCGCTCGTGCTGTATACGCGCACGTCGCAGGTGGATGCGGCAGCGTGGGAGCTTGGCTTCGGCGTGATGGCCGCGGCGATTGCGGGGCTGGTGCTGGCTGTTCGCCGCAGGATTGCGCTGAGCGCGCTGCTGCTGTGGTTGCCACTGCCGTTTTATGTCTACTCGGTCGCGTATGGATCGGTGCCCATTTTCATTCCTCAACTGTGGCCGCACTCGTATTACAACTCGCGCTATGGGATGGAGATGCTGCCTGCGCTGGCGGTGTTTGGATTTCTCGCCGTGGCGTGGGGAGAGCAGTGGCTGCGCGGACGGCAGCCGCTGGCTGGGCGGCTGTTGCGGCCTGTCGTGCTGCTGCTGATCGTGTTGAATACGATTGCGATGATGTACCGGGTGCCTCTGGTGTTGAAGGAGGCCCAGGTCAACTCGGTGACGCGCGTGGCGTTTGAGAAGGCGCTGGCGCAGATTATCGAGGGGCTTCCGCCTGGTTCGCCGATCCTGATGTACAACTCGAATTTCGTCGGCGCGTTGCAGGACGCGGGCATTCCGCTGCGCCAGACGGTGAATGAGGAAGATCGGGACAGTTGGCAGGCGGCGCTGAAGGCTCCCGCGCAACATGCGGCATTTGTTATCGCCATTGCGGGAGATGCGGTGTCGAAGGCGGTGGAGGAGCATCCCGAGGGCCTGACCGAGATGACGATCCTTTGCACGACCGGGCAGCCCTGCGCGCGCGTGTATCAGTCCACGGAGTTTGGCTCTGCGCCCGGGGCACATCCGTAGATTCCTTTTAATCCCTTCTCGCATGGAGCGGGCGCGGATGGTGCTACCATCGCTCCCGAGATGCTTATTCCGTCTTCGTTCAACTTCATCCGGATTGACCAGGCGCTGCTTTCGGCCGGGACCATTGCGCGACTGCTGACAGCGTGCCTGTTGGGCGGGCTGATTGGGCTGGAGCGCGAGCTTCGGCACAAGGCTGCGGGGTTGAGGACCAATCTGCTGCTGTGCATGGGCTGCGCGTTTTTCACGATACTTTCGGTCGTGCTTGCGGGCGATAGCAATCCCGACAAGGGGCGTGTCGCCTCGAACATCGTGCAGGGGATTGGGTTTCTTGGAGCGGGCATCATCCTGCATACGCGCGACCGGGTGGTGGGGCTGACGAGCGCGGCGACGGTCTTCGTGACGGCGGCGATTGGCATGGCTTGCGGCGCAGGGCTGTATCTGCAGGCGGCGCTGGCCACGGTGATTACGCTGATTGCACTAACGGTGGTAGGTTATGTCGAAGCATCGAGCGGGTGGAAACGGTATCCGGTGCTGTATGAAGTTCGGGGCGATGACCAGAGGAAGATCCATACGGCGATTCTGAGCGTGCTGGACCGCGCGGGCGAGCGGCTGAACGTCGTTGGAAAAGACCGGGTGGGGGCAGTGGAGCGCGTGACGTTTGCGATTACGGCAAACGAGGCGAAGCATAAGCGCCTGCTCTCCGAACTCAAGGCGAGCGATGTGACCGGCCAGGTCGTCGCGTTTCGAGACGTTGAGGCAGAATAAGAAGAATGGTCCCTTTTGTAAAAGCACACGCCTGCGGCAACGATTTCCTGATTCTTGACGAGCACCTGGCCGGACGGCGACATGCTGAGCTGGCGCGGAAGTTGTGTGCGCGGAACACCAGCATCGGCGCGGACGGCATTGAATTTCTTGAGCGCAGAACGGATGGCACGTTGTTCCTGCGGCTGTTCAACGCGGACGGTAGCGAGGCCGAGCTTTCCGGCAACGGCACACGCTGCGTGGCGGCATGGCTGGCAGCGAGCGAGGGGCTGCGCGACGTGGCGCTGGGCACGCACGGTGGTGTGCGGACGTGTCATGTGGTCAAGGCGGACGATCCGCTCTATCTGATTGAGAGCGAGATGGGCGTGCCGCGCGTGATGCCGCGCACCATTGAGGTGCCCGATGTGGGCAATGTGGCGGGTGCAATGGTGAATGTGGGCAATCCGCACTTCGTCATCTTTGTGGAGACGGAGGATTTTGCCGCGCACGGGCTTCGCTGGCAGGAGCTTGGTGCGCGCATCAGCACCAGTCCGCTGTTTCCGCATGGGACAAACGTGGAGTTTGTGCGGGTGCTCTCGCCCGGGAAGATTGCGTTTCGCATTTATGAGCGCGGGTGCGGGCCGACGACCTCTTCGGGGACTGGGACGTGTGCGTCGTCGGCTGCCGCGATGGCGTTGCGTGGAACAGAGCGAGAGTTGATTGCGGCGGCCGAAGGTGGCGAGCAGCGGACGGTGTGGCCGTCGGCGGATGCGGCGATGTTGCTGACGGGACCGGCCGAGATTATCTGCCGGGGCGAGGCGGCCGGGCTGTGAGTGCATTGGTGAAGCCGCGCGCGCTCAGGCCCGGTGCGACTCTGGCCGTGCTATCGCCGGCAAGCGCGGCGAAACGTGAGCTGGTCGATCGGGGTATCGCGCGCTTGCATGAGCTTGGATATAAAACGGTGACTGGAGCGCACGCGCTTGTGAGTGGCCCGCTTTACTATGCGGGCACGCGCGAAGAGAGAGTTGAAGATATGCATCGCGCGTTTGCCGATCCGGCGATTGATGGAATCATCTGCACACGCGGCGGGTGGGGTTCGGCTGAACTGTTGCCGCTGCTGGATGCGACTCTGGTTCGCGCGAATCCGAAGGCCTTCATCGGGTACAGTGATCACACTTCACTGCATGTCTGGCTGCAAAATGAAGCGCGTCTCGTCACGTACTATGCGCCGATGGTGGCGGCGGACTTTGCGCGTGATGGTGGTGTTGATTTGGCGAGCTGGCGGCATTGTTTCGAGGACGATGCCGCGTGGTCGCTGGGCGCGGCGGAGGGGCTGCGCGTGCTTCGCGCCGGTTGCGCCGAGGGCAGGCTTGCCGGTGGATGTATCTCGATCTTTGTCGAGGCGCTGGGGACGCCGTATGCTCCCGAGATTGCAGAGGACAGCATTCTCTTTCTGGAGGACATCGGCACGAAGCCCTACCAGTGGGACCGGATGCTGCTGCATCTGCGCTATGCGGGCGTGCTTGAGCGTGCGAGTGGGATTGTGTTCGGCGACATGCGGCAGTGTGTGGTCAATGGGGAACAGAATCTGCTGGAGCGGGCGATTCTGCACTCGCTTCGGGACTTCGGCGGGCCGATTGCAATTGGGCTGCGGAGCGGGCATGTGGACGGCGCAAATGTCACCGTGCCTCTAGGTGTGCGCGCGAGGCTCGACCTGACCGATGCGGAGAATCCGCAGTTGCACATTCTGGAAGCGGCGGTGGCATGAACGGTTCAAAACATATTCATCTGATCGGTATCTGCGGTACAGCGATGGCTTCGCTGGCGGGGATGCTGCAGTTCGAGGGGCATCGCGTAACAGGCTCGGATGCGGCGGCGTACCCGCCGATGAGCGATCAGTTGGCGGCGCTGGGGATTGCGGTGGGTCAGCCCTACGCTGAGAAGAACCTTGAACCTCGGCCCGACCTGGTGGTCGTGGGCAATGCCATCTCGCGCGGCAATGTGGAGTTGGAGCGCGTGCTGGATGAGCGGATTCCGTTCTGCTCGATGGCGGCGATTTTGCATGACGAGTTTCTGGCGGGGCGCGAGTCTCTGGTCGTCGCCGGTACGCATGGTAAGACGACGACTACGAGCATGCTGGCGTGGATCTACGAGGTTGCTTCGCGGCGCGACCCGGCGCTGGCGCCGTCATTTCTGATTGGCGGGGTGGCGGAGAACTTCGGCACGAGCTTCAAGGTGCGGACTACGCGGACGTTTGTGCTGGAGGGTGATGAGTACGACACAGCCTTTTTCGATAAGGGGCCGAAGTTTCTGCACTACTTTCCTGATGCCGTGATTCTGACGCACGTCGAGTACGACCATGCCGACATCTACGCCGATCTCGCCGCCGTGAAGACTGCGTTCAAGCGGCTGGTGAATCTTGTGCCGCGGCGTGGGCGCATTGTGGCATTTGACGCGAGCGGGAATGTGAGCGAGTGCCTGGAGCGAGCGTTCTGTCCGGTGGAGCGGTATGGATTTGCCGCAGGCTCGCATTGGCGCATCATGAATATGCGTCACGAGGGTGCGGTGACGCGGTGGACGCTGACGCGCGGCAGTGAGGATTTTGCCGAACTGACCTTGCCGATGGCAGGTGAGCATAATGCGCTGAACGCGACGGCTGCGGCGGCGATGGCTGCCGGTCAGGGTGTTCCGGTTACGGCGATTGTCGAGGCGCTGGCGACGTTCCAGAGCGTGAAGCGCCGGCTGGAGGTGCGGGCCGTCGTGCAAGGCGTGACCATCATCGACGACTTCGCGCATCATCCAACTGCGGTGCGCGAGACACTGCGCGCGCTGCGTGGCGCGTATCCGGGGCAGAGGCTGATTGCGGTGCTTGAGCCGCGTTCCAATACGCTGCGGCGAAACGTCTTTGAGGCCGATCTGGTAGAAAGCCTGGCGCTGGCTGATCGCGTGGTGCTGGCGGCGGTGTTCAAGTCGGAGAGTATTCCTCTGAACGAACGACTGGAGCCGGAGCATGTTGTAGCTGCTCTGAATGCACGCGGCGTGCCTGCTGCTGTGCTGGCCGATGCGGATGCGATTGTGACTTCGCTTGCTCCTCGGCTTCGAGAGGGCGACGTTGTTGCGATACTTTCCAATGGCGGCTTTGGGAACATCTACGAGAAGCTGCCGCGCGCGATCTCTGCTGCACGTTGAACCCGTACTGTATTCTCGAAAACGTATGTTTGCATCGCTGAAATTGCTGTTTGTCTATATCACGCTGGGCTCTGTTGCGGGCATCATCGGCATTCCATATTCGTTTTTGAAGCGAGACATCACGCAGCTCTATTGGGTGGCGATGTGGATTGTGAAGACGGGCGTGCGCGCGGCGGGGATTCACGTTCAGGTAGAGGGTATCGAGAATATTCCGGCAGAGCGAAGCTGCATCTTTATGTGCAACCACGTTTCGAACCTGGACCCGCCGGTGGTGCTGCCTGTGTTGCCGAGACGATGCTCGGTGCTGCTGAAGAAAGAGCTGATGAGCATTCCGATTCTGGGTACGGCGATGAGGATGGGGCAGTTTGTGCCGGTGGAGCGCGGCGGCAAGCGCGATGCCGCGCAGGCCAGCGTGAAGGCTGCCGGTGAGGCGTTGCGGTCCGGATTGAGCCTCATGGTCTTCCCGGAGGGGACGCGCTCGCGCAACGGACGGCTCTCAATGTTCAAGAAGGGGCCGTTTTTTCTGGCGCAGCAAACCGGGGCGCCGATTGTGCCGATCGCGCTCTCGGGCACCGAATCGATGATGCGCAAGGGAAGTGTGGGGATTACGCCCGGCGTGGCGCGAGTGCGGTTTCTGCCCGTGATCGAGCCCGCGCAGTTCGCCAGCCGCGAGGAGACGCTGCGCGTGGTGCGGACGGCGATTGCCGAGGCGCTCCCGGAAGAGATGCGGCCGATGGAAGATTAGCCGCGTGGTGCTGCTATTTCACGATAGGGCTGTAGCCGTCGGTGATGAGGCGCTGGCGCATCACGTCGGCGTCCTTCTTGGTGGCGAAGGGGCCTAGCTGGACGTGGAGGAGCTTGTCCTGCGGAGATTGGCGGATGGCTCCGGTGTAGCCGCGCTTTTTGAGTGCAGTGAGGAGGATGTCGGCGTCCTGTTGGTGCGAGACAGCGGCGACCTGGACAACGATGGATTGCGGCGTGATGGGCGCAGAGGGTGTGGCGGTCGTGGGCGGCAGCGGGTGGACGAGCGCAACGGTCCGAACGGCAGGCTGGGGCTGCGCAGGCTGCTGGTCCGGCTGACTTGGGGCCGTGGTCGTTGCCGTATCGGGCTGATCTTCGCCGGTTGCTGCGGCTGCCGGAGTTGGTTCAGCCGTGGCAGCCGAGGATTTCTGGACGGTGGATTCACTGGAGTCAGGCGCGGCAACGCTGTTTGCGCCTGCAATGACGGGCGTTGACTTGCGGCCCATGCTGTAGCCGAAGCCGAAGCAGACGGCGCAGACGAGTACAAGCGCGAAGAAGATGCCGAGTATGGTGGTTGCGCCGAGGGAGATTTCGCGGTCGTCCTCGCGCTCGTCGTCGCGGTCGTTGTTATAACGGCTGTTCACGATGGTCCTTCTTTGGGGCTAAACCTTGTTTTCAGCCGACTGCGACGTGCCTGCATGGTCGACCAAAGACTTATTTAACAGGTTCATCAGCTCCATAGGAAGGGGAAAGACGATGGTCGTATTCTTTTCGACACCTATCTCGGTAAGTGTCTGGAGATAGCGGAGTTGCAGGGTCATGGGCTGAGTGGCCATGGCCTGGGCGGCATCTACCAGCTTGGCGGCGGCGTTGTACTCGCCTTCCGCGTGAATGACTTTGGCGCGCTTCTCGCGTTCGGCTTCGGCCTGTTTGGCCATGGCGCGAAGCATGGATTCGGGCAGATCGACCTGCTTGACCTCGACGGAGACGACTTTGACGCCGAAGGGCGAGGTGTGGCCGTCGATGATGGTCTGGATGCGGGAGTTGAGCTGGTCGCGGTGCGAGAGGAGCTGGTCAAGCTCGACTTCGCCGAGCACGGAGCGGAGCGTGGTCTGGGAGAACTGCGAGGTCTGGTAGATATAGTTGGCCACCTCGATGACGGCGCGCGTGGGATCGACGACACGCAGGGTGATGACGGCGTTGACCTTGAGCGTGACGTTGTCGCGCGTGATGATGTCCTGAGGCGGGACCTCCATCGCCTCCTGCCGCAGGCTGACGCGGACGATCTGGTCGAGCGGGCGGAAGACCAGGATGACTCCGGGGCCCTTGGCTGCCTGCACGCGGCCCAGACGGAAGATGACGCCACGCTCGTACTCTTTGAGGATGTTGATGGAGTTGAGCAGGTAGAGCACGATGATGGCGATGGCGAGCAACGCAGGGATTGACATGGTCTGGGCCTCGGCGGGAGAGTGTTTTGTCCGCGTGATGATTGTAACTTGACCGTTCTTCAAGCTACGTCCCCACCCTTCGCAAAAGCGCGAAGGAGGGGCACCCGCGGAATCGTCTTCTTGTCGAGGAGGATGGCGGCTGCGGATGGCTCAGAAGCGGATGAAGAAACCGATGCCGGGCTCGAAGGTGCTGGTATGCTGCTCGATTTTGAGATAGTTTGCGCCGTAGTCCGGGGCCTTGAAGAATGCCTGGCGGAACTGGGCCCGGAGGCCGAAGTGGGGTGAGCCCAAGGTGGTCTCTGCGCCGATGGAGTAGTAGTAGGTGGCGCGGGCCTGGGTCAAAAGTCCCTGTCCGCCGGCGGTGGTGGGGCGGAAGGCAGTCGAGCCTGCGCCAACCGCCACGAACGGGTTAACGCCGAACAACTGCGGCGTGTGGACGACGTAACCGAGGGTGAATTCCTTGGCATTGTTCTGCACGCCGCCGATGGTCGAGAATTTCTGAGTATACCGGGAGTAGCCGTAATTGAACTCGAGACCGAACAGGGGCTTGGCGACGTAGCGCACCGTGACGAGCGCGCCCAGCGTATTGCCCGGATTGATCGTCAGGGTTCCGCCGGGCTGCGTGCTGTTCTGGATGGTCCCTGACGACGATTTGTTGAAGATGCCGACGCCGCTGACCGCGACGTCAACACGGTCTAACTGGGCCTGGAGCGCGGTGGGGATGGTGGGTGATTGGTCCTGAGCTGAGGCCCCCACCGACATTACTGCGAGCAGGAAGAGCAGAAGGGTGCAGGCACACGACAGGCGAGACGGATTCAGCATCAAGACAAAGACTCCCTTATAAGCGAAAACAGTGCGTCTCCAGTTTACTCTGGGCGGACGTTCGGCGGGGTGGTCAGGCGCGGCTGGCCGGTTCGACGATGAGGGTGAGGCCCTCGACGGCCTTGACGACGACGGCGGAGCCGGAGGGCACGGCGGACTCGCCGTAGAGCGTGGCCTGCCAGATTTCGCCACGGATCTCGACCTGGCCGGTAGGGTCCAGGCCGGTGCGCGCGATGGCTGTTGCCCCGATCATGGCCTTGGGTCCCATGAGGTTCTTGTTTCGGTAGGCCTTGAGCGCAACCCAGGCCAGGCCAAAGGAGATGGCTCCGAAGCCGAGACCGGCCCCAAGCGCCGTCCCTATATGGACACGCATCTGCGGGATGGGCCCATCGACCAGAGTGGCGAGGCCGAAGACCAGCGCGATGGTTCCGGTCAGGGCGAGGATGCCGTGGCTGGCAAACTTGGTTTCGAGCACCATCAGGACCAGAGCGGCAATCAGCAGCGCGACGGCGGTGTGGCGGACAGGCAACAGGTCGAGGCCGAAGAGCCCCAGCAGAACGAAAAGCGTACCGAGTGTGCCGGGCACGATGGTGCCGGGCACGTTGAATTCGAGATAGATCAGCAGCCCGCCTACGACGAGCAGCAGGACGGCAAGGTTGGGATTGGTCAGACGCGAGAGCAGCCGCTCGCGGACGGATGGCTCAAGCGTGACGATGGCGGCATTGCGAGTGTGCAGGATCTCGGTATTGCCGTTGAAGCGGCGGATGGCGCGGCCATCGAGTGCGTTGAGCAGGGACTGGTCATCGTTTGAGATGAGGTCGATGAGGTGGAGTTGGAGCGCCTCGGTGTCGCTGTAGGACTTCGAGTTGCGGACTGCGTCCTCGGCGGCGGCAACGTTGCGGCCACGCCGCTCGGTGTAGGAGCGCAGAAAGGCCGCGGCGTCGTTTTCAATCTTCTGCTTGAGGATAGGGCCCATCTTCTCGCCTTCGACGATAGGATGCGCCGCACCGGCGTTGGTGCCGGGAGCCATGGCGGCCACGTCGGCGGATTCGAGGATGAAGAATCCCGCGGACCCGGCGCGGCTGCCGGGGGGCGAGATATAGATGATGACCGGAACGGGAGAGTTCTCGATGTCCTCGACCATGGTGCGGGTGGAGTCGAGCAGACCGCCGGGGGTGCCGAGCGAGAGGATGACGGCGCGGGCGTGGCGGCGGGCGGCCTCCTGGAGGCCGCGTTCGAGATAACCTGCCGTGATGGGCTGGATGGTGTCGTGGATCGTGAGCTTGATGACGATGCCGTTGTCAGGCGCGGCGGCGGAGAGAGTCGTGGTGTGCAGGCACAGGAGAGCCAGGCACAGCAGAAGGCCCCACCTGAGCGGCGAGAATGCCGCCGCGAAGATGGGATAGCCAGTGCTGGCGTGGCGCTTCACGGCAGGCTCTTTCCGCGCGACCCAAGCGCCTGCTTCATGCCGAGCGCGGCAGAGTTGTGAGGGTCTAGTTTGAGCGCGTTGTTGATGTCGGATGCTGCGGCGTCAAACTGGTTGGCCTGGAACTCGATGCGGGCGAGTACAAGATAGGCGTCAGGGTTGGGCTGAAGCTTGAGCGATGCCTCGGCCTCGGCGCGGGCAGCGTTTGGATCGCCGCTGCGTTGGCGGACCTGCGCGAGCCCGGCGTGCGCCTCGGCGCTGGAGGGATTGGCGGTCAGCGCGGCCTGAAACTGCTGCTCGGCCTCGGGAATGAGGCCCTGCCCCAGATATTCGCGGCCAACCTGGGAGTATTGGACGGCCTGCTGGTCCTTGGGAAGTGTGGCCATGCGCAGCGCGCGCATCTGGTCGATCTCGAAGGCGGCCTGACGAAAGCTGGCCTCCGACCAGGTGCGACGGATGCGCTCAAGCGGGTCGAACGTGCCGGTGTCCGCAGTGTCCGGAGTGGCAGAGGCTGCGGTTGCAGTGGGTTTGCGTCCGGCGGCGATCGAGGTCTTGAGCTGGGCGGCCTCTGCGTCGGAGGGGCGGAGCTTGAGCGTCTGGTCTACCTCGCGCGTGGCTCCGGCAAAGTCGCCCTGGCGAAGGAGGGAGACGGCGAGGTTGTAATGGTAGTCGGGGTCGTTGGGGTCGGCGGCCGAGGCGCGGCGAAAGAGCGGAACGGCGTTGTGGCCCTGGCGCGCGGCGGAGACACCTTGATTATTGACGACTTCAGGCAGCGGCAGGCGGCTGGCGACAAAGTTGAAGGCGGCCTCGGCTTCGGCGTACTTGCCGGAGTTGAAGCGGGCGAGGCCGAGGTAAAAGTTGGCCTCAAGGACGCGGCGGCTGGAGCGCGGCACCTTGGCCAGCGTGGCGGCGGCGCTGTCGAAGTCGCGGTTGGCGTATTGGGCTTTGCCCAGCGCGAAGAGCGCCGCGCTGTAGTTGGGCGCAAGCTGCACGGCGGCCTGGAGGCGTTTGACGCGCTCGTCGGGCGTAGCTGCGCCGATACCTCGGATGTAGTCCTCAAACGCGCTGAGCGATACGCCGCCCGAGGCTGAGAGGAATGTCTGTTCGGCGATGTTGAGGCTGGGCAGAATCTGCCGCGCGACCTTCCAGGCGATGGCGTTTTCAACGTCGAAGAGGCGGGTCAGCTCGCTGGAGTCGGCAAGCGGCGCGGACATCTGGAGTTTGTTGATGTCGAGCACCTGCGCCTGCACGGCGATGCGGCCATTGTTGACGGTGAAGTTGCCGATGATGACGTAGTTGGCGTCGAGCGTGCGCGCGATCTGAATCGTGGTAGCGCGGGTAGGGCGAAAGTTGACGGGTAGGCCGAGGTGGTCGAGCGCGTACTGGAAGTCGTCGTGGCTGATGGCGAGAAAGCCGGCGGAGTTAAGGCGCTGGTTGAGAGTATCGGGAAAGGAGTCGCTGATCCAGTTCAGCGCCGTCTGGCCGGAGCGATTGTCGAAGGGCATTACCAGCACGAGGCGGCCGCTGTTCTCGACGGCTTCGGCGCTCGGCGCGGTCTGCGCGCGCGCTGGGATGCCGGTTACAAAGAGCGCGGCGAGAAGCCAGAGATGCTTGACGAGACGGCGGAGTGGAGTGGGGCTCGGCACAGCATCAGTATATAGAGCGCGTTGAGCGAGGTCTGCTGAGCGACGCAAAAAGCAGATTCCTCCGCTGCGCTACGGAATGGAAATGCCGGGGGAGTTGCGGGATGGAAATGCAAGAGGGGCTGCGGACGGTGTTGATTGACCCGTTAGCGGTATTTCGAGCGATGCATTGACCGAGCGCGGAAAGCGGAGAACCGCTGCCCACTCCAGTTTGCGATGCGCCTGCCAGACGACTTCGCCGTGCAGCAGGGCCGCAACTTCTGCGGGGTGCAGGTCGTGGTGGAAGTCGAAGTACTTCGTGTCAGAGGTGCGATTGTGGCGGCTGAGATCGAGGCGGCTGGGGGGCGGCTCGATCTTGGTGGAGAAGATGAGCGCGGTGTCGAAGGCTCCAGGGTCGGCGGCGGCCTTCTCGATCTGGTCGAACGAAAAGTTTTCGATTGCGGTGGTTTCGATTGAGCGACGCGTATAGCCGAGTTCGGGGCGGGCCAACTCAGCTGTAGCGGGCCAGGCGGTGAGCACGGTGGCCTGCGGGTAGTGGTGCTCGATGAAGCTGACGGCCTCAACATGCAGCACAATCATGTCGCGGTAGGTGAGGTTGTCCTCGGGGGCGAAGGCGTAGGGAGGGTTGATCCAGATGCCCGCAAGAAACGCAGCGGCGCTGAGTGCGGCGATGAGCCACCATCGGCGCAGATGCCGCTGCCACGCTGCCACGCAGAGCAGAAGGACCAGCGGATACATCGGCAGCAGGTAGCGGGTAAGCAGCGCGCCTCCCAGAACCGAGAAGGCGACCCAGTTGGCGACGAGGATGACTGTAATGGCCTGAAGCGTGGTTCGGGAGATGCGCGTGGGCGCGTCAGCTCTGATCGGCGTCAGCAGCGCAGCCGCCCCGCACACGACAGGCACGTACAGATTCATGTGCGTAGTCAGGTGCAGCAGGCGGTGCCACAGGCAGAGCACAATGCGGTACGGAGCGAGATTGGCTGTGGCGTTGTAGCGCAGAAACTCAGGATTGCCGAAGACGAATCCGGTGCAGTGGAAGTGGTACGCATACCATGCGGCGAGCGGAAGGATGGGAACGAGCAGTGCGATGATCCAGCCAGGATGCTCGCGGCGTAGCGCCGGGTCGCGCCGGTCGCGGATGAACTGCGCAGCCTCCCAGGCAGCAAGCGCCACGGGAGTGACAATGGCGGTTTCTTTTGAGAGCGCGGCGAATGAGAACAAAGCCGCGACTCGAATCCGATTGTTGGTGATGCTCTCCGGTGCGGGTTCGAGATAGAACGCGAAGGCCCAGAGCGTAAAGGCTGCGGCGAAGATGTCCGCGTGCGCGAGCGTACTCTGCGCATACCAGATGGGATAGACCGCCGTCAGCACAGTGACGCTGGCCGCCGCCGGCGTCGTCGTGAGCGAGCGTGCCAGCCGGTAGACTCCCAGCAGCGCAGCCGCGCTGATGATGCAGACCAGCGTGCGCGTGCCGCTGGGGACGAACCCCGAGAGGTGCCACCACGAGGCCAGCAGAATCGAGGGCAGCGGCGGGTGCGCGTTGGTGAGCGTGGTCTGGGGGATCAGCGAGCCGGTGCGGTAGAAGTCCCACGCGGCGGGAATGTAGTAGCCCGCCTCGTCCCAGAAGTAGGGAAGGCGCAGCAGTGTGAGATGCGAGAGATAGACCGCCGCGAAGAAGAGCGGGTAGAGCGTCCAGAGCGGAATATCGCTGAGGTTTTTCTTGCCGAATGCTCGCAGTGGTCGCACGCTCTCAGTAGGCCGGGTCTAGTGGACGGGGCCGCCGGGTTGGGGGAGTTGCTGCTCCAGCGTGAGCGTGCCGAAGGCCTGCTCGTACTGGGCCAGATTGTGGCCGAGCACGTTCCACAGTGCCTTGGCCTGCTGCGGGCTCAGGTAGATGCCCTGGAAGTTGTGGACGTTCAGCTCCTGCGGAGTCTCCTGCGACATGGTGCCGAAGACGAGGAAGAAGTCCCAGACGCTCATGCGCACCTGCACGCTGTTGGCGTAGCCTTCGCGGTAGTCTTCGGTCGCGGTGACGTTGAGGGTAGGCTGGCCGGGGTTGGATGGCGGGTTCGACTGACTCATCGGTGTCTTCCTGGCGCCTGGAGCGAGATGTCCTCCAGTTACCCATAGTTTCTGTAAAACGTTGAAATTCTGGTGCGAAAGGGGGGACTTGAACCCCCACGGATTGCTCCGCCAGATCCTAAGTCTGGTGCGTTGAAGTCCGATCTATCGCGATTTCAATGACGTGAAGTACTTTAAAATCGCCAGTGGCAGTTTTGATGGCATTTCGATTTGCGCGTAGAACGAGATTGAATTCGCCACTTCGGCAGCCATTCCTCCATCTTCCACGGCTCTATTCTATACGCAACCACGATTCCTATCTGCATTCGCTACTGCCTTCGTTGCTGTACGCGAGCAGCCAATGTAAATCCGATCGACTTCCTCCGAACTGAGTAGGCGAGCGAAGGAAGTCGGACTCAGTCGCTGCCCACCAGAAGTTATACGAAATCACTTGTGCGCTGCTTGACGTGATGCTGAATAAGTGACTCGTCCCGTTAGCGCCAAATGCAATCCGTATCAGAAAGCATCCAGTCGCCTCGGATGGGGTTGACGTGCTGGTGGCGTCACCCGATCCTATCAACGGGGTGACGAATCGAAGAGAATCTTGACTGGAGTAGCGATCAGGAAAAATTTTAAATATCGCTGATGTGGTGCCAACTCCTAATAAAGCTACGATACCTTGAAGTCCTTCTTATCGAGGATAGACAGAAACATCAGGACATATTCGATGATCATGTTTCGGCGAATGCTCGCATACTCTCTGCGCGACTGTGGGGTATATCGCTTCCTCGCTCACGAGCGTGTAAAGCAAGGCTACGAACGCTTCCTCCGTCTGAGACAGAATGCCATTTGTCCGGAGATGTGTCGTAGCCTTATCCCCATCTCTGGGGCGGTGCAGGATCGTTGATCGACAGCGCGATGGGGATGCAAGCCTGTATGTGAAGCTGTTCGAGAAAGTTACGCAGGTGACCGAGACAGGTATTTAGCTCGAAACCATCTGATTCGCCCCGATAGTTCTGCCCCGTGACATTGAGCGATTGCCTCATGTCATCTGTAAAACCCAACCGCTCTAAATAGCTTAATAATCTGTTCAGAATCTTGCTGCAGCTTCTCCTCGAACATGCCGTTACCGTTCACCGTTAGGTCGGCCTTGGCATGGTCCTGATCCCGATTCACCTAGGTGCGAGCGATTTGAGATCTCGCCGCGGCCAGTTGTGCAACCGGGATACGGAACGGCGAGCAGGAGACATAATCGAGCCCTAAATCCTTGAAGAATTGGACGGACTCAGGATCGCCTCCATGTTCACCGCACACGCCGATCTTGATCTTCGGATTCACCGCGCGTGCGCTGTTGACCGCTAACTCCATAAGATAGCCCACGCCCTCGCGGTCGATCGTGATGAACGGATCGGTTTTCAGAATGCCTTGTTGCAGATAACTATCTAGGTACGATCGCGCGTCGTCCCGCGAGAAACCGTAAGTCATTTGAGTGAGATCGTTCGTCCCGAACGACAGGAAGCTAACGTGCTTTGCAATGCGGCCGGCACAGACCGCCGCACGCGGCAACTCGATCATCGCTCCGACCTGGTACCGAACCTTCTGCCCCTGAGCTGAGAAGACCTCCGACGCGGTCGTATGAATTTTTTCCGCCAGCGCTTTCATTTCCTCTTCGGAGGCAACCAGCGGAACCATGATCTCGGGCGCTGGGTCGAGGCCTTCTGCAGAGACCGCCAGCACAGCCTGAAGGATTGCCTTCACCTGCATTTCGAGGATTTCGGGATAGCTCAAACTGAGACGGCATCCCCGATGCCCCATCATGGGATTTGCCTCTTTCAGCGTTTCTATTCGTCCGCGAATAGCCTCCATTTCGGTCGCAAGACCCCAGTCTTCATCGCGCCGGGCTGCCGCGATCTCCGCATTCACCTCAGCCACCGAGGGCAGGAACTCGTGCAGCGGCGGATCAAGCAGCCGGATCGTTACCGGCAATGGCGACATTGTGCGGAACAATTCCTCGAAGTCATGCTGCTGCATGGGCAGCAGGAGACTGAGCGCGCGCACGCGTTCCTCCGCGGTTGTCGCCATAATCATTGCTCTGATATGGCTCAGTCGGTCTGCGGCAAAGAACATGTGCTCTGTGCGACATAGGCCGATACCTGCGGCGCGAGCAGCCCTCCCAGCCTCGGCATCCTGCGGAGTGTCTGCATTCGCACGTACAAGACACGCGCCGCTTTCCGTCGCCCACTTCAACAACGTATCCAGGTGCGGATTATCAGGTTTACCCGACATGACCGGCAGCTTGCCCTCGAAGACCCTGCCAGTGCTGCCTTCCAGAGAGAGCCAGTCCCCTGGCTTTAAGATCTTATTACCGATCTGAACGATCTTCTTATCTTCATCCACAAGAATGTCTTTTGCGCCGGTAATGCAGCACTTGCCCATCCCCCGCGCGACTACAGCCGCATGGCTTGTTGCTCCTCCGCGCGCGGTCAGGAAACCCGCCGCAACGGCCATTCCGTGAATGTCGTCCGCCGTGGTTTCCTGTGTCACCAACACCACCTTTTCGCCGCGGGAAGCCATCTCCACTGCATCATCTGCCGATAAGGCAATCCGGCCCGCTGCTGCCCCGGGAGATGCGGCTAGGCCCTGTGTCAGCGGCTCGCGATCATGATCCGATAGGTCCAGGCGCGAAGAAAGCATCTCAGTGATGCTATTCGGGTCCACTCTTTCCAGCGCTTCGCGCTTTGTAATCATGCCTTCTGACGCCATCTCTACTGTAGTTCGAACAGCAGCCAGTGCCGCGCGCTTGGCTGTTCGCGTCTGCAACAGAAAGAGCTTCCCACTTTCCACCGTGAATTCAAAATCCTGCACTTCCCGGTAATGGTTCTCCAGCCGGGAGACAACGGCCAGTAGTTCGCGGTAGATATCCGGCATTGCATTTGCGAGATGCTCAAGTGGTATTGGTGTCCTGGTACCGGCGACGATGTCTTCACCTTGTGCGTTCAGAAGGAACTCTCCGAAAAGCTCGCGTGCTCCGGTGGAAGGGTTGCGCGTAAAGCCGACGCCCGTGCCGCTGCCTTCTCCGCGATTGCCGAAGACCATTGCTTGCACCGTGACCGCTGTCCCCAGTTTCTCGGAAATCCCGTTTAGCTTGCGATAGCATTTTGCCCGTTCGTTCCCCCAGGACCGGAACACCGCATTCACCGCCATCTCAAGCTGCTTGCGCGGATCTTGCGGAAATGGACCATCGGTATGGTCCAATACGATGTGGTCGTACAGGCTGATTAACTCTCTCAGCGCATCCTGAGACAGTTCCGAGTCATTTTCGACGCTGTGTGCGCTCTTCACAGCGTGAAGTGCCCGGTCGAACTCCTGTTTTGGCAGGTTCAGAACGATTGTTCCGAACATCTGAATGAGGCGCCGATATGAATCAAGCGCAAAACACATCGAGCCGCTCTTCTCAGCAAGTCCAGCGACACTGCGATCATTCAGGCCCACGTTCAGTACGGTGTCCATCATGCCCGGCATGGAAACAGGTGAACCCGACCGCACGCTCACCAGCAGCGGATTCGAGGGATCGTTCATCCTCCGCTCTGTCGTGCTTTCCAGCCATCCCACTCCGGAGTTGATTTCGGCTTGTAAG
>NZ_DASUBE010000058.1:0-34839 GCF_035763405.1 Edaphobacter sp. | reverse complement strand
AAACCCTTCAGAATTGTTAGGTTTCCCCAGAACCACATGGTATACAAGCTACTCCACTGTAACGCTTTTGGCTAGATTCCTTGGCTGGTCCACGTCGCAGCCGCGGCGGACGGCGATGTGGTAGGCGAGGAGTTGGAGGGGGACTACTTCGAGGATGGGTAGGATGAGTTCGGGGGCCTGGGGGATGTGGATGGTGTGTTCGACCAGGTGTTTGATCTCTTCGTCGCCTTCGATGGCGATGGCGATGACTCGGCCTGAGCGGGCGGTGACTTCCTGGATGTTCGAGAGGGTTTTTTCGTACTTGAGGACGCTCGAGGGGTCGTTCGGGTCTTTGGTGGCGATGCAGACTACGGGAAGCTCCTCATCGATGAGGGCGTTGGGGCCGTGCTTCATCTCGCCGGCGGGGTAGCCTTCGGCGTGGATGTAGCTGATCTCTTTTAATTTGAGCGCGCCTTCGAGGGCGATGGGGTAGTGGATGCCTCGGCCGAGGAAGAGGAAGTCGTCTGCGGTGTGGAAGATTTTGGCTAGCTGCTGGCACTGGTCGTCTACGGAGCGCAAAACGTCTTCGGCCTTGCCGGGGACTTTGCTGAGTTCGGTGACGAGGTGGAGCGAGTCGGCGTCGGAGATGGTGCCGCGCGTCTGGGCGAGGTGCAGGGCGAGGACGAAGAGCGCGGTGAGCTGCGCGGTGAAGGCTTTGGTCGAGGCGACGCCGATCTCCGGGCCGGCGTTGGTGGTGATGGTTCCGGCGGCCTTGCGCGTGATGGCCGCGCCGACGACGTTGCAGATGGCGAGGGTCTTGCTCCCCTTGCTGATGAGTTCGTTCTGGGCGGCGAGGGTGTCGGCGGTTTCGCCGGACTGGGTGATGAGCAGGCCGATGGCGTGCGGGTCGGCGATGGGGTCGCGGTAACGGTACTCGCTGGCGTAGTCGACATCGACGGGCAGGCGGGCGAGGCGCTCGATCATGAACTTGCCTGCGAGGCCGGCGTGCCAGGAGGTGCCGCAGGCGGCGATGGTGATCTGGCTGGCGGATTTGATGTCAGCGGGAGTGAGGTCGAGGTCGTCGAGGAAGACGTGGCCGGTGTCGAGGGAGACGCGGCCGAGCGTGGTGTCGCGGATGGCGCGGGGCTGCTCGTTGATCTCCTTGAGCATGAAGTGCTTGTAGCCGGCTTTTTCGGCCTGGATGGGGTCCCAGGTGATGCGCTGGACTTTTAATGGGATGGGCGCACCTTGAAAATCCGTCAGCGCGACGCCTTCGCGAGTGAGGACGGCGAGTTCGCCGTCGGCGAGGAAGTGGATGTTGCGGGTGTGGTGCAGGATGCCGGGGACGTCGGAGGCGAGGAAGTACTCGCCGTCGCCGATACCGATGACGGCGGGCGGACCCATGCGCGCGGCGACGAGCTTGTTGGGCTCGTTGGCCGAGAGGACGCCGATGGCGAAGGCTCCGGTGAGGCGCTTGACGGCGCGGCGGACGGCTTCTTCGAGTGGGATTGAATTTGAAGACCCCATCTTAGGAGACGATGATGCTGTCGCCGAAGATGGGGCACCCGCTTGCTTGATCTCTTCTTCGATGAGATGGGCGATGATCTCGGTGTCGGTTTCGGTGACGAAGGTGTGGCCTTTGCTGGTGAGCTCGGATTTAAGCGCGAGGTAGTTTTCGACGATGCCGTTGTGCACGACGACGAGCGAGCCGGTGCAGTCGCGGTGGGGGTGGGCGTTTTCTTCGGTGGGGCGTCCGTGGGTGGCCCAGCGGGTGTGGCCGATGCCGAAGGTGCCGTGGATGGGGCTGTTGGCGATGACGGTTTCGAGGTTGTGCAGTTTGCCGGGAGCGCGGCGTAGTTCGAGCCCGGCGGAGTTGCCCGCGACGGCGATGCCGGCCGAGTCGTAGCCGCGATATTCGAGGCGGCGCAGGCCTTCAATGATGACAGGGACGACGGGCTGGGGACCGATGTAGCCGACTATGCCGCACACGATAAAACTCCTTTAGTTTCCTTTGATTGACGCAGGACAAGCAGACACACGAAGAGCCGTGCGCCCGGGGCGCTCAATGTCAGTTTAGCCGGGCTGGAACGGATTTGCGCGCCGTCGAGGTGTGACTTTTGGGGGACAGGAGGAACACGCGCAGTTTGTGTAGGGTTTAAGGATGAAGGTTTTACGCAGAGCGGCGATTGCGGTCCCGGCGGTGGTGCTGGCGGTGTTTCTGGTGGCTGGCTTTTTGACGAGGGGGGCGATGTCCAACCTGCCGTTTCTGCGCTCCAAGGGAGCAGAAGGGCTGGTGGACCAGCGGCCGTGGCAGACGGTCGAGGCGCTGGCGCCGCTGGCAAAGTCGGCTGAAGAGAAGCGGCTGGCACAGGAGGCGCAGCGGCTGGCCGACCACGAGGTGGACCAGGCGTTTGCGATGGCGCTGCGTCAAGCGTCACTTGAGCACAGAACGCTGACCGGCGATGCGCTGACCTTGCAGCAGAAAGTGGCCGGTCTACAGACGCTGGTCAAGGAAGACCAGGCGAAGGTGGATGCGCTGGCCGCCTCACTGAAGGGTAAGGACGGCGTGGTGGCGCAGTCCGACGATCTGGACCTGCTGAAGGCGCAGTTGCAACTCGACACCGACGAACTGAATGACGCGACCGATGATCTGGCGCGGATGAGCGGCGACAAGCGCGGACAGATTCAGCAGGAGTTGACCACGCGCGAGGCCGCGATGAAGAAGTATGACGAGGGCCAGGACACCGCCGCCGCGCAGCCTGCCATCGTCTCGGCCCAGGCAAGGAGAACGCTGGCAAGGCGCGTGTCTTCGTGGTTCGATCAGCGGAACCGGTTGGGGCTGCTGGAACAGGCGAAGGCGGAGGCTGACGCTGATATTGCTTCGCTGACGGTACAGCACGGTGCGCTTGAAAAGAAGGCCGGCGAGGAGACGGCTGAAGCAGGCGCGGGCGACGACGGCTCGGTGAAGGACCGCGTGACGCGGATGGCAGGTCTCCACGCGCTGGCGCAGATTCACAGTATTCTCGACGACCGCATCGAAACACAGAAGCAGCTCTCCGATGTCTACAGCCGGTGGCACGATCAGGTTGCGCTACAGCACAGAATTGTCACGCACCTGATTCTGCAATCGCTGGCGTGGATTGCATTTTTGGTTCTGGTGGCGGCGCTGTTGACGGAAGGCACGCGGCGCGCGCTTATGCGGTCGATTGCTGACAAGCGCAGGCTGCGGACGCTTGAGACGATCGCTACGCTGGGCATCCAGGTGGTGACGCTGCTGCTGCTGCTGCTGGTCATCTTCGGGCCGCCGAGCCAGGTGCCGACCATCCTGGGCCTGACGACGGCGGGAATCACACTGGTGTTTCAGGACTTCATCCTCGCGTTCTTCGGCTGGTTTGTGCTGATGGGCAAGCACGGCATCCGCGTGGGTGACTGGGTGGAGATCAACGGCGTGGGCGGCGAGGTGGTCGAGATTGGCCTGTTCCGCACGTCGCTGCTCGAAACGGGCAACTGGACTGATAAGGGCCACCCCACAGGGCGGCGCGTGACGTTCATCAACAACTTCGCGATTACGGGGCAGTACTTCAACTTCTCGACGACAGGGCAGTGGATGTGGGACGAGATCAGCGTCAATATTCCGCCGAGTGTGGATGCGGAGAAGGCAGTCGGGGCAATTCGCGACGCCGTGACGAAGGTGACGGAGCAGGATTCCGAACAGGCGGAGCGGGAGTGGAAGCGTGCGACCCGGCAGCAGGGGCTCAGCCAGTTCAGCGCAACGCCTTCGGTGGATATGCGGCCCGCGTCGTCCGGCGTGGATGTGATTGTGCGCTATGTCACGCGTGCCAGCGACCGGTTAGATGCGCGCAACAAGCTCTATCTTGCGGTGATGGATTTGCTGCATCGGCCTGAGATCGCGCTGGGGGCGGGGAAGGCGTAAGGGCCGCTGCCGGCATTGCAATGCGCAGAATGGACGTTTGCCTCATGGGTATAGCCCGGCGTGGGCTGATGCGAAACGCAGATTCCCTTCGGGAATGACAACAAATGAGATGACAACAAAGACATTGGCAACAAAGGCAATGACAACAAAATGGTGGGGACTGACTTGAGGATGAGGAGGTCGTCGGGACTACGCCTCCAGGAAGACTGTTATAAAGATGTTGAGTCGAAGCGGCAATAGCAACTGCTCCTGATCGAATCAGGATTCTATGAAGTAGCTGTGGGTTGGCAGCCTTCTCTGATGAAGAGTCCTGCTGATGAGAATGCAATCTATATCGTAAATAATTAGGTTAACTATCCACGACAAGCCGGGTCAGCACGGCTGTCACCATGCGGTCGCAGCGCGCGCCCATGAAGGAGAAGGCCTCTTTGGCATTTGCGCCGAGGCGTTCCATCAGCCAGGCGCGCACCATGCCGTGTCCGCGGTGGAGGCGGACTTTGACGTTCTGTTCGGTGAGGTCAAGTGCATCGGCGGTTTCGGCGGTGCTCATCTCTTCGATGTCGCGCAGCATGATGACGGTGCGGTAGCTCTCGGGCAGGTCCATGACGGCTGCTTCGAGCAGCTCGCGGAGTTGCGCGCCGGATGCGCTTTGTTCGGGATCGGGCGAGTTGGCCGCGAGGTTCATGGGAGCGCCTCCGTCGGGTTCGGTTTCATCGAGTTGCTGGATGCGGTTGCGGCGGCGGAGCCGGGCCAGAGACTCGTGCACGGCGATGCGGGTGAGCCAGGTGGAGAAAGGCGCGCGTCCGGCGAACTGGTCAAGGTGTTCATAGGCGCGGACGTAGGCGTCCTGCATGACGTCTTCGGCCTCGCCGTCGTTGCGCAGGATGGCGCGCGCCACGCGGTAGAGCCGCTGGTTGTAGCGCCGGAGGATGACCTCGTAGAGCGCCGTTTCACCTGCGCGGACGCGCGCCACAACCTCTTCATCCGTCAGGCTTTCGGGTTTGCGCGCAACGGAAACTGCCATGGCTTCCACAAGCTGCATCTTACTGAAGAGAGCGGGCTGCGCCGAAAAGGTTACAAAGCCGCCTTCCGGAGTTAGACTGAGTGGCCTGAGTGAGGTGTCTGCTGGGCGGGCACGGGTTTTGCCTTGCGGCTTGTAACCGTTCTTCGCCTCCATGCTCTTTATGTATGTGAGGTAGAAGATGAAGACAGCAAAGGGTCGCGTGAAGACCAGTTGGTGGGCATTGAAGATTGCCCTTGGAGTGATGCCGATCATTTCCGGGCTGGACAAGTTCTTCAACAAGTTGACTGACTGGGGAATGTATCTGGGCCCTGATGTAACCAAGGTGACGCATCTGAGTACGCCGGCGTTCATGCACATTGTGGGCGTGGTGGAGATCGTCGCCGGGTTGATTGTGCTCAGCCGCTGGACAAGGATTGGCGGCTATATCGTGATGCTTTGGCTGATTGCGATTGCAGTGAACCTCGTGACCACGGGGATGTTTTACGACCTTGCCGTGCGCGATATAGAGATTGCCGTGGGCGCATTTGTGCTTACCGAGCTTTCCGCCGCGCGTGAAGAGAATGCTTTGGCGGTCTGAGAAGGCCGTTCACCAACGTTCGTTCCACAACGAAGAGAATGGGAGATGCGCATGAAACTACTTGCTTCCGTACTGGCATTTGCACTGGTGGCTGCACCGGCGTTTGCCGCCACTGAAACCTTCAACAATGTGTCGGTCATCGACGTGTCGTGCTCGAAGAAGGCTGCGGCGAATGCTGACGCACACACGCGCGAGTGCGCCCTGGCGTGCGCGAAGAGCGGCTACGGCATTCTGACCGAGGACCAGAAGTTCCTCAAGTTCGACGCGAATGGCAACAAGGAGATCCTTGCGCAACTGAAGGCCTCCGATAAGGCCGACCATCTGCGCGCGGACGTGACGGGCGACGTCGAAGGCACCACGCTGAAGGTAAAGTCGGTGAAGTTGCAGTAAGCTCCGGCTGTGCGCCGGGGTGGAGGTTGCTCCGGCGCACAGATGGATTTTGCGCGGCGCGCTTTGCGTTAGTCGCGGGCGCGTTCCAGTTCTCGGGTCTTCAGGACGATGAAGTATTCGTAGATGGATTGGAGTGTGGCGTAGGTCAGGCCCGCGCGTCCGTCGAGGAAGCCGCGCTTAAGAACATAGAGCAGAAAGAATTTGATGAACGGGCGACCGGGCAGGCGGTAGAAGACTTCCTTCTGATGAAAACGGCGCTCGTGGAAGTTCTTGGCGCGGAACGACGCGGCCATGTGATGCAGGATGCCGCCTGTGTCGGCGTGCGCGTGGCGGTTGTCGAGAATCTGCTGTGCCTCGAAGCTGGAATAACTATTGTGGCGCGTGAGCCAGTGCGTGTAGCCCTTGCTGAACGGGTAGTGGTCGAGATAGCCTGCGATGCTGGCCGTGGGGCCGTCGGCGATGGAGATGGGGTTGACGAGCCGCTCGTAGCGCATGTGCGCGGGCTGGAACAGGCGCAGGTAGAAGGGCGAAGCCTGCACGTGCCGCAGCCAGGTGTTGTTCAGGAAGTCGCGGCGCTGGACGCGGAAGGCAACGTTTTCACCGGAGTTGGCGGCGGCGGTTTGTAGACTGCTGGCGAGTTCGGGGCTGACGCGCTCATCGGCGTCAAGATAGAAGACCCAGCGATGTTTGAAGGCAAGATGGGCAAGTGCCCAGTTCTGGTGCGCGGCCCAGTTGTCGAACTCGCGTTGGGTCACGCGCGCGCCGGCGGCTTTGGCGATCTCGACGGTCGAGTCTGTGCTGAAGGAGTCGAAGACGTGGATGTCGTCGGACCAGGCGACCGAGGCAAGGCAGCCGGGCAGGTCCTGCTGCTCGTTGCGGGTGAGGATGAGGACGGAGATCATCTGGCGATATGGTATCGCGGATATTTCCTCAGGATGGTCAACGTACGCGGCGGCGGCGGAAAAGATACCCGGCAGCCTGTATGGCTGCGGCAATGGCAACGATCGCCGTAAAGACGATGACCCAGGGGAGATGGCGCTTCTCGACAAGCTCGAAGAGCACTCCGTGGACCACGGCGAGAATCGCTGCGATGTAGGTCCATCGTTGCAGCGACTTCCAGCGTCGTGTGCCGAGCGAGCGGAGTGAGAGGTCGTTGGAGATAACGAGCAGCAGAACGAAGAGGAGCGCGGAGACGAGGCCGACGTAGTTGGCCGCGCCGAATTCGGTGTTCTGGATGGCAAGCGGGTGGAGGCGCTTAAAGAAGTACATCCACATGCGTCCGCGCAGATGCACCGTGAGGCCGATGCCGGTATGGACGAGCGCGAGGATGGCCGACCAGATGCCGAAGTCGCGCCGCACGTCGAAGCTGATGGGATTGGCCTGGCGGGTGAAGACCCTCCAGGGGCCAAGCGCGAGTGTCACAGCCAGAAAGATGAGCGCTGCATAGGCGGTTGCCAGGCTCAGGCGGTGGCGAAGATCAGGTGGAGGCGCTGCGGCGTATCCAATCCAGACGATGATGGCTGAACCGATTGCCAGGGCGGCATGACGGACGATTCTGCGAGGCCAGTAATTTGTGGAAAGAGGCATCAGTCTGAAGGCGAAAATCGCTTGAGAGCGAGCACGGCGTTCAGGCCGCCGAAGGCGAGCGAGTTCGAGAGTGCGACGGGGCGGTTGGGGTCGAGCGGGCGCGGGGCTTCGGTGATGACGTCGAGGTTGAGTGCGGGGTCGACTTGCGTGGTGCCGAAGGTGAAGGGAAGCTGGCCGTGGTAGAGCGCGAGCACGGTGGCCAGAGCTTCGATTGCGCCGGTGGCTCCGATGGAGTGGCCGTGCAGCGATTTGGTGGAGCTGACGGGGACCGTGGGGGCGATGTCGGCGCCGAGAGCTTTGAGGATGGCCTCGGCTTCGGTGGCGTCATTAGCCTGCGTGCCGGTGCCGTGCGCGTTGATGTAGCCGATCTCGGAGGGCTGGACGCTGGCGTCTTTCATCGCCATGCGGATGGCTTTGGCCGCGCCGTCGGACGAGGGCTGGGTGATGTGGTGCGCATCGGCGGACATGCCGAAGCCGACGATCTCTGCATAGATGGTGGCGTTGCGTGCCTGCGCGCTTTCGAGCGATTCGAGGACGAACATGGCCGCGCCCTCGCCGAGCGTCATGCCGTCGCGGTCGGTGGAGAACGGACGGCAGCGTGTGGGCGAGACGACGCGCATCGAGTCCCACGCGCGCAGAAAGCCGAAGGTCAGGGGAGCATCGTGGCCGCCCGCAACTGCCGCTGTCACCATGCCGGAGCGGACCATGTGGAATGCCTGTCCGATGGCGTGCGTGCCGGAGGCGCAGGCGGTTGAGATGGTCAGGACTGGGCCCGTGATGCCGAGGTCGATCGAGACCTGCGCCGCGCCGGAGTTGGCCATGGTGCGGACGACCGTGAGCGGATGCGCGCGGATGTTGCGCAGGTAGAGCCCGGCAAGCTGCGGCTCTTCAGCGGAGCGTCCGGCGCAGGAGCAGCCCAGAATGATGGCCGTCTCTTCGAGCGAGTGGCCGTCCCGCAGATTCGCGTGGTCGGCGGCCTTGCGCGCGGCGGCGATGCCCAGTTGCGCGGCGCGCTCGGTCGCAGTGGCGGTGCCGGTGGACATATATTGGAGCGGGTCGAAGTCCCGGACGCGGGCCATCTGGGTGAAGCGGACGCCGGGGTTGCCCTCGGGTGCGCCTTCGACTTCACCAATCGGAGCGATGCCTGTCGTGCCGGAGAAGAGCGATTGCGTGAAGTCGTCGAGCGTGCTGCCGATGGGGGTAACGCAGCCCAGACCTGTAACGACGACTCGATTCACTGCACGGCCTTTCCGAATGAAGCGGCTTTGACTAGCGTACCTCAGGGGCTAAAGAGGGTGCTGAAAAAGTGTCTCGCCGGGAAGAAAGCATACCTCAGCGGCTAAAGCCGCGTTGATTTTGCAGCGTTAGCGGCACGGCTGAAGCCGTGCCCTTAAGCAAAACTGACTCTTTCAGCACCCTCTAAAGCCCCTTTGAATTTACAGCAATGATGGCACGGGTAAACCCGTACCCTTAAGCAAAACATGACCGTCGCATGATTGTGAAGCAATGCACTCCGCCGGTATGACTCAGGATGTGGCGCTGGCGGGATTACCCGTCGCGGTGGCGGCTTTCTTCTGCTGGAGCATCTTGACGCCTTCGACGACATCACCGACGGTCCTGAGGCTGCCGAGCGCGTCGTCGGGGATCTCGATGTTGAAGGCTTCCTCGACCTCGAAGGAGATATTGATCTTATCGAGCGAGTCGATGTTCAGCTCGTCGAAGGTGCTGGCGAGCGTGACCGACTCCGGCGGAATGCTCTTCGACTTGGCGATGATCTCGATGCAGCGGCTGGCGACGTCGTCCATGGCATGACTTCCTATCTGTCTAGCCAAACTTACAGGGAGAGATGCGTTGTGTAAAGAGCGTGTTGCGTTGCAGGAGGTTTACCACTGGAGCAGGACAAGTTCAGAGCAGAAGGCCGGGCCCATGGCTGCCAGGATGCTGTAGCTCCCCGGCTTGCCGGGCGAGTTGGTCAGTACATCTTCAAGCACAGCAAGCACCGAGGCGGCCGAAAGATTGCCCACTTCGCGCAGACTCTTCCATGAAGGAGCGAGCGCGTCCGGAGGCAGGTTCAACGTGGTCTCCATCGCTTCGAGCACCTTCGGGCCGCCTGAGTGGAAGATGTAGCTGGAGATGGCGTCCATGCTGAGGCCGTTGTCGGCCAGGAAGTTCTCGACGTTGCCCTTCAGGTGTTCGTGGACGACCTTGGGCACGTCGGGCGAGAGGACGATCTTGAAGCCAAGGTTGCCGATGTCCCAGCCCATGATGTGTTCGGTGTTGTGGTAGAAGGTCGAGCGCGTGTCCAGAATGCGCGGGCCGGGCTTGTGGCCGTTGGGGCTTTGGACGAGCGGCGTCTCGGACCCCGCGATGACGACGGCAGCCGAGCCGTCGCCGAACAGGCCGCAGGAGACAAGGTTGGCGATGGACTGGTCGTTGTCCTGCCAGGTGAGCGAGCAAAGCTCGACCGAGAGCAGCAGCGCATACTGCTTCGGGAAGGCACGGACGTAGTCTGCTGCGCGCGAGATGCCTGCCGCGCCTGCGACGCAACCGAGGCCGAAGATGGGCGTGCGCTTGATATTGACCGGGAAGGGCATCCGGTTGATGAGACGCGCGTCGATGGTGGGGCTGGAGATGCCCGTGACAGAGGCAAAGAAGATGGCCGAGATGTCGGCCGGAGTCAGGCCTGCCTGGTCGAGCGCCGAGGTGATGGACTTCTGGCCGAGGTCGAGCGCGGCCGAGATCCAGGCATCGTTGGTGGGGCCGAAGCCGGAGAGGTCGGCGTAGGTCTGGAGCGGGAAGACGGTGTAGCGGTACTCGACGCCGCAGTTGGCGTGCAGGCGGTTGATCAGCCGTGGCTCGGGCATCCTGTCCTGCCAGCGGTTGCGAAGGGCCTCAGTAATGGTTGCCTGAGCGTAGCGATGAGGGGGGTATGCCGTGCCGACTGATGCAATGCGCATTCTGATGAAGACCCTTTACGTTGTAGCGTTAATCGCTGTGTGTTGATTCTGTGCTGCCCTCTGCGTGGTGCGGTTGCTTGCTGAACAGTGTCGCACACCTCACCGTTCGGCGTGATGTGCAATCAGCCTACACGGTGACGGCATTTGGCGCAGAAGTTTTTACGCGGTCAGTGCAGGCGGGTGATCTCGCGCGCGTAAAGGGTATTGCCGGGAAACTCCTTGGAGAGGCTGATGAGTATCTCCTTGCATTGTTGAATATGTCCGTCGCGCAGCTCGCCGACGGCCAGCATGAGGCGGGCAAAGGGTGCGGTGTAGTGGCCGTGCTCGGCGGTCAGCTTCAGCAGGCGCACGCCCTCGGCCTTGCTCGTGCCTGCTCCGGTCATGCCAAGGATCCAGCGGATGGGCGCGGCCTTCAGGCTGAGCATGTAGTTCTCGATGCCGACGGCAAGGTTGGCGTCGTAGAGCGTCGGGTCGACGGCGAGCGCCTGCTTGGCGTAGCCGCTGGCCATCTCGCTGTAGCGGTAGGCTCCGAACTCGTGCCGGTCGATCAGCGAGGCCCAGTCGGCCCTCATGCCGGAGACCACGGCCTTGGAGTAGAGCGCGTTGGCGTCGCGGGGGTTGCGCTTGAGGGCGGCGTCGGCCAGGCGGTCGGTCTGGGCGGCGCGATCCATGAACCCCTGTTTCATCGCTTGATCCACACTGGGGGGCTTGCGCGACTCGAAGCGGTCGTCGTCGGCAAACAGCTCGATGTCGAGCACGCCCAGCCGATCAAACTCGTTAAAGATATAGGCGGCAGCGTCGGAGGCCGGACCGAGCGGGTCCTCAGGGTGCGTGGTCATCCACTCGTGAAAATGCTCATGGGCGGCAGCGAAGTTCAGGTTGTACATGGCATAGTAGCCATCGTTCAGCGGAGTGCCTGTAAGTGCCGTGGCGACAGCAGATGCTGGTCGCGCGAACAGCAGCAGAAGGCCTAGTCCCAGGCACAAGGCATTGGTCAGTCGGCAGACGCGCGAAGTGTGCGGAGCAGGCATGAGGTCGGGTTCTCGGGAAAGCGGGCTGAGTGTAGCGCTGCGGATGATGTTCGGGGTCATGCGTTCTGGGTAAATAGACTGCTCCGGCAGTTTAAAGCACGCACTCTCCTGAGATTCGAGCAAAACAGCTCCAGATGTCCGGGGTACAGAAGGCACAGTGGAGAACTTTGGCATTTTCCCATGCAAACATTTGCGACTAGTCCTTGATGGCCTCTGCTAAGTGCTTGCATATGCGTCACATAATTTGGCAGGCGGGCTGCTTATGAAGTAAGCAAGCAAGCTTTGGCAGTAGTCAGGCCGTCAGCCCAGACCCGGCTGGCGGGTCAACCTGAGTTACAAGGTTTGCCGGGCCAAGTAAAAATCCAACACCTTTGATGTGAAGAAATTCTGGAGAATCCTAATGAAGCGACTGATGAAGCTCTCTGCAATTGGAACAGCACTTTTATTGACTGCCGCATTTGCCTCGGCTGACACCATTCAGTTGGGCAGCTACGGCACAGGACAGCCCACCATGGGCAATCAGAACACCGCCCTTGTCTTTACGGGTACGCCCAGCACAACCTATGACATCGGAAATGGCGGCATCTGGACCGCCGCGCTGCCTGGTTCGAGCTGGGTCTCCCAGAATCCTGGCAACGCGCCCGGCGGCAACAATGTCGAGCCGAACGGCATCTACCAGTTCACCACGACGTTCAACCTCACCAATGCGAACTACTCAGGTTCGATTATGGTGATGGCGGACGACACGACCGATGTCTGGCTGAATGGCAACCTCGTGCAGACGTTTGCGGGTGGCGGCAACAGCACCTGCCAGATCTCGCAGCCGAACTGCATCGTGCCGCTTTCGGTCGCGCTCCCCTTCGGAGACTTCCTGACCGGGACGAACACGTTGACGTTCAACGTTCACCAGATCAAGCTGGATGCCGAAGGTCTCGACTTCGCCGGATCGGTCTCGACCGTGCCGGAGCCTGGCTCCCTGATGCTGCTTGGCACTGGCCTGCTTGGCCTGGCTGGCGAGCTGACCCGCAGAATGAAGTCGCGGTCGTAAACGAAACAATCCGGTCTTCAGACTGACCTTGTCAGCCTGCAAGAGCCGATGGATGTGTAGGAGGATTCTCCGTAACGGGGTTTGGGCAATCGCCCGAACCCCGTTTTGTCTGTAGGGTCGCTTCCGGTCAGCTTCGTCATCCGCACTGCGGGCAGGACTCGATCAGGCGCGAACGGCTGCGATCTCCTTCTTGGCTTTTTCGTCGAGATACCAGGCCACGGTCTTCTTCAGTCCGTCATGGAAGTGCGCCTTGGGCTGGTAGCCAAGCTCGCGGGTGGCGCGGGTGATGTCGGCCAGCGAGTGCTTAATGTCGCCTTCGCGCTCGGGGCCGTAGTTGGGCTTGCGCGTGAATCCCAGGTGCTCGGCGATGGTGGCGTAGACCTCGTTGAGGGTGTGGCTTTTGCCGGTGCCCACGTTGAAGACCCGTCCAGTGGCAACCTCGCCAGGAGCGGTGCAGGCGAGCAGGTTGGCGCTGACGGCATTGTCCACGTAGTTGAAGTCGCGGCTGGTCAACCCGTCGCCGAAGATCGTCGGCGTTTCGCCTGCCATCATCCTGTAGGTGAACTGAGCGATGACGCCGGAGTAGGGCGAGTCGGCTGCCTGGCGTGGGCCGAAGATGTTGAAGTAGCGCAGGCACACGCCTTCGAGCCCATAGGCGCGGTAGAACGACTGGATGTAGTACTCGCAGGTCAGCTTCTGTACCGCATAGGGCGAGAGCGGACGCGGCAGCATGTCCTCCTGCTTGGGCTGCGTGGGTTGGTCGCCGTAGGCCGAAGACGACGCGGCGTAGACGATGCGCTTGACGCGGGTGTCGCGCGCGGCGATCAGCAGGTTCAGTGTGCCGTTGATGTTGGACTCGTGCGAGGTCAGCGGGTCTTTGACCGAGCGCGGCACGGAGGCCAGTGCTCCCTGGTGCAGGACATAGTCGATACCGTCGCAGGCGGACTTCAGGGCGGCGGCGTCGCGCAGGTCAGTCTGCTGGAAGTCGATGGCATGGCGAATGTCGGCCAGATTTTCCAGATTGCCGGTCGAGAGGTTGTCGATGCCCCGTACCTGGTGTCCCTGCTCGACGAGCGTGTGGGCCAGGGTCGAGCCGATGAAACCTGCAATGCCTGTAATCAAATAACGAGCCATCTTTCCTCCGCCCGGATCGTCGCGCCGGGCACCGTCGTGGGTTGCTGTGGATTGTTCGTCGGCCGCCGCGTCCGGGCAGGCGATCAGGTCAACACTTCATCTGACCAGTGAAACTCGTTCGGGTCGATGGCACTTTTGTGCAGTTCGAGTCGAAACACACGATGCTGCCCGCTTACCGCAGGTTTGGGAGAGCCTGTTAACACTATATGCGAGGCGGCTGTGTGAGGATGCCCGCGGGTTTCACCTGCTCGTTACCAATGTCATGGAGCGATGCGGGCGGCGCGGGAACGGCTGTATCCGGCGGGGAAATGATGATCGAGATTCATGCGCAGGGAAAATCGCAACCGCCAACATGCGGATGCGATAATCGGGAAATATGTCGAATACAGCTCAAGTTGTTCTGCCGAAGATTGCCCAGGATCGTTTCAACCGCCTGAAGGGCCGCAGCGCCAGAGTTGGCGTCATTGGATTGGGATACGTCGGACTGCCGCTCTCGCTGCTGCTGTCCGAGGCCGGCTTCACCGTGACCGGCTTCGACATCGACGAGAAAAAGGTGACGGAGCTGGAGGCGGGTCGCTCGTACATCTTCCGCATCGCCGCCGAAGAGATTCAGAGTGCGCGCAAACACGGATTTACGGCGACGTCGGACTTCTCGCATCTCTCTGAGCAGGATGCCGTCATCATGTGTGTGCCCACTCCGCTGACCGAACACCGCGAGCCGGACCTGAGCTACGTCGAAAACACGGCAAAGTCCGCTGCGCCCTGGATCCGCGAAGGGCAGTTGGTCGTGCTCGAAAGCACGACTTATCCGGGCACGACCGAGGAACTGATGATTCCGGTGCTCGAAGCCGGAAACACGCAGGGCCTGAAGGCGCAGGGCAAGGGAGCGGTTGCGGAGAAAGGCGTCTTCTACGTGGCGTTCTCGCCCGAGCGCGAAGACCCGGGCAACACGACAGTCGCGCGCCGCGACATCCCGAAGGTGGTCGGTGGCCACGAAGCGATCGCTACCGAGCTGGCCGCGACCTTGTATGAAGGCATCTTCACCCGCGCGGTGCGGGTCAGCTCGACGCGCGCGGCCGAGATGACGAAGCTGCTCGAAAACATCTACCGCTGCGTGAACATCGCGCTGGTCAACGAGCTGAAGGTGCTGGCCCTGCGCATGGGCATGGACATCTGGGAGGTCATCGACGCGGCCTCGACCAAACCGTTCGGATTTCATCCGTTCTATCCGGGGCCAGGCCTCGGCGGACACTGCATTCCCATTGATCCGTTCTACCTGAGCTGGAAGGCGAAGGAGTACGACTTCAACACGCGCTTCATCGAGCTGGCCGGCGAGGTGAATGAGGCCATGCCCGCGCACGTGGTGCAGTATGTCGCTCGCGCGTTGAACCAGCACAAGAAGGCGTTGAACGGCGCGCACATCCTCATGCTGGGCATGGCCTACAAGAAGGACATCGACGACCTGCGCGAGTCGCCTTCGCTGACCGTCATCGAACTGCTGCGCGAGCAGGGTGCTGAGGTGCTCTACAACGACCCCTACTTCCCGACCGTGGGACGCGGGCGACGCTACAACCTGAACATGACCTCGACGCCGCTCGACAAGCTGGAGCAGTACGACTGCGTGCTCATTATGACTGACCACTCCGACTACGACTACCAGGACATCGTGAACCGGTCGCGGCTGGTGGTAGACTCACGAAATGCAACCAAGGGCATCGAATCGGAAAAAATTATTCGCTGCTAGGCAAATCGTTGCATGTCAGAGGATAGGTGTGCCGGCCAGTGTCGTAAGTTGAGTTTTGGGTGGTTCGACCGGTTTTTCCACAGAGATTCGTCAGGATTTGCTGTGGTATAAAACGAAAATTGATGCAAGGGACAGCGTATTTGCAGATTTTTGCTGGTAACGTGCATTAACTTGCTTTTCACTCGGCAAATCGCTTCACTGGCCGGGGTCGTGGATGGACTTATTCTGCTGGTTCTGATGGTTTAGGAGATTGCTCGATGGAGCGATCTTGATTTCAGACAGGCATGAGTAGACCCACGATGTTTTATGCAATCCTCCCCAATTTTGAACCCCCATCGATGATGGCCCCACCAGGAAACTGTGCCGTGCCTCGGACAGCGTTCTCGCCATGCACTGAGAATCCGTAACGAAGATTCCGGATTTTCTTTCAATAGCAGTGGTATGCCCGAAGCGCCGCGGTAGACCCACCTAATCATTACCTGAGTAACCAAGCCGTCTTGCGGCTATAGCTATTCATTTTATTCGTCGTTCCTGCGAGATAAGCACCGGTCAGGAACTCGCCCACTCGTGTCTTTGCGCGGGAAGAGGAGATTTTTGTGTCTTTTACGGCTCAAGTTTTTATGCCAATGACCCGAAGGTGGGAATAGCAAGCTCCATCCGTGTGAGAGGGCTCTGCGTCTTTCGGTGACTGTGGTAACAGGTGTTCTCTCCGATAAGGTGAGGGCTGGGAGTTGCAAATTTTTGCAGGTTTGTTCGATCTGGCAGTCCTGGCTTGGTGAATCCGCAGAACAGATTTTAGAGGTGCGACTTTGGGTACATTCAGGACGATCACGGCTTGCATTGGCGTTTCACTTATTCTCTTTTGCCTCGGCTGTGGAGTCGTTGCGATACCGATCGGCGGCAGCGCCTCGCCGAGCATCAGTCAGGTTTATCCGCAGACGATCGCGGCCGGAACGCAGGGCACCACGCTGAAGGTGATGGGCTCGAACTTCGACAGCGCGGCCGTGATTCAATGGAATGGAAATGCGCTGCCCACGTCGGTGGTTGATGCGAATACGCTGGCGGCCTCGGTGCAGAGCAGCGATCTCGCCTCTCCCTCAGTTGTTGCCTTGACCGTGCATAACAAGCAGACAGGCCAGAGTTCAAACTCCGTGCCGGTGACGGTGGCACCGGGCAACTCGGGCAATCATGGCCATGCATTGGCGATTTCGACGACATCCCTGCCCTCCGGAACCGCAGGCGCCGCGTACAGCGCCGGATTGGCGGCGACTGGAGGCTCGCCTGCCTATAACTGGAGCATTACCTCCGGTCAGCTCCCCGGCGGTATGACGCTGGACGTTGCGAGCGGAGTGATCTCGGGCACGCCGACCGCGAGCGGAACGTATAACTTCATGGCCAAGGTAACGGATTCGTCCAGTCCTGCACAGACTGCGTCGGCTGCACTGACGCTGACTGTGGCAGCGGCCGCGCAGACGATTGCTCCGCTGCAAATTACCTCGCCTTCTCTGCCTGCGGGCACCGAGGGTACAGCTTATAGCGCCGGACTGGCGGCGACTGGCGGGACACTTTCCTATACGTGGACGATTACCTCCGGCCGTCTTCCGCTGGGACTGTCACTGGGCTCTGCCAACGGGGCGATCTCCGGCACGCCAACGGTAAGCGGGACCTACAGCTTCACCGCCGCGGTGTCTGATTCGAGCAGTCCGGCACAGACGGTCTCAGTGCCGTTGACGATGACGATTGCCGCAGCTGCGCCCGCTCAGACAGGCAGCCCGTCTCTGACGATTACCACGGCAACCCTGCCCTCGGGAACCGATGGCGTGGCCTATTCCACGGTGCTCCAGGCCAGCGGCGGCACGCCTTCCTACGTGTGGTCGGTCACGGCAGGCAGTCTGCCTTCGGGCCTGACCATGTCGGCGACGACGGGCGCAATCTCCGGCACGCCGTCGGCGTCCGGGACGTTTAATTTCACTGTCGCTGTGGCTGACAACAGCAACCCGGCCCAGAAGCAGTCGCTGGCGACGTCCATTTCGGTTATGGCCGTGACTGCCACGCCCACGGGGCCAGGGACGACCTGGTACATCCGTCCCGATGGCGGCACGCGCTACGACGCGAACGTGCCGACGGGGCAATGCGATGGCAAGGGAGACGCTCCCTATCCGGGATCGGGCGTCAATCAGCACTGCGCGTTCAAGGACTACCGCTACCTCTGGGACGACCAGACCTACGGCAATGATGCGTGGGTGATCGCCGGTGGAGACACCGTCATCATTCGCGGAGGACCGTGGCGAGTAGGCTGGGATTCAACCAGCGGCCCGGGTGCGGGCTACACCTGGTGCTATGGCGGCAGCGGTTCCTTCGCCTGCACGAACCCGACGATCCCGGCAGGCACGGCCACGCAGCACACGCGCATTCTGGGCGAGAACTATGCGAGCTGCAGCAACGGCAACGTGACCGACCGCTCGAAGCTGACGCAGATCTTCGGTGGGTTCGGCGTGACGGTGGCGCTGAACCTGAGGGGCGCGCAGTATGTCGATGTGGAGTGCCTCGACATTACGCGGCACTCGCAGTGCATCATGCATGGGGTTCCGGCCTATCCGGTCGGATGCAGCGCCAGCGCTCCTGTGGATGACTACGACTCCGAAGGCATTATGACGGATGTGAACACCCACGACCTGCTGATGCAGGATCTGTGGATCCACGGGCACACGGACCGGGGCATCATCGGAGCGATTGGAGGCGTCGTCACCTGTCTGAGATGCGACATTGCCTACAACGGCATGGCCGGGTGGGACTTCGACGACGGCTCGGGCTCGCACAACGGCTTCGGCACGGCCAGCGTGAACGGCGTGTGGAACTTCAAGTATTCGACGATTGAATGGAACGGGTGCAACCAGGAATATCCCATGACGGACGCTGTTCCGGTGATCTCCTGCTATAGCCAGAGCAGCGGCGGCTACGGCGACGGCGTAGGCACGCCGCCGGGGATGTGCCTGACGGCGAACATCGACCATTCGGCGTTCAACTACAACACGCAGGACGGACTCGACCTGGGCCACATCGACACGGGAACGTGCTCGGTGACGATCACCAACTCGGTGGCTATCGGCAACAACGGCCAGACGTTCAAGTGGGGGCCGAATCTAAACCCCGCCATCTTTGAAAACAATCTGGCCATGGCCAACTGTCTGAGGATGTCGCAGCCGATGCCGGGCGCGCCCAGCACCTACAACGCGCATCTTGGCGACTTCTGCCGCGCGGGCGATGCGATCTCGTTCGACTTCAGGCAGGGCGGCTCGGTGCTGCTGGCCAATAACACGGTAGTCACCTATCAACCGACAACCTTCGACACGCAGTGCTGGGATGCGCCTAACTCAGTCGGCACAGGCACCTCAGGCGCGGGTTGCGCGAACGCCACGCTGACGGCCAGGGACAACATCGTCCTGGGCTATGACAACCCAACGAGTTATCCCTTCGGAGGCCAGGCCGGAGGGCCGGGTTTGTTCTACTACCGTGACACGATTGGAAACATTGTGCGTAGCAACAACATCTATTTTGGCCTCGGGCATGGGGCCTGCTCCAGCCTGTTCCCCTCGGAGTATTGCGAAGACCCGCTGCTGATCAATGAACCAGCGTGGTCTACCGAATCCGCGCTGGACAACTTCAACTTCGATATTTCCTCAGGGAGCCCTGCAAAAGGCGCCGGAGTGGCTGTCCCCGGCCTGACGCTGGATTACACTGGTCAGGTTCGTGGCAATCCTCCCAGTATTGGAGCCTATGAGCAGTGAAATCGTGTCGCAGGGCATTGTGGTTGTCGTTGATGTTGATGGTTCCGCTGTCGCTGATTGGGGAGACGTGGTATGTCCGCCCCGACGGAGGCACACGTTATTCGGAGAACAACCATAAGGGCCAGTGTGACGGCAAAGCCGATGCCGCGTACAGCGGCAAGGGGACGAATCAGCACTGCGCCTTCAACGACTACCGCTATCTTTGGGACGACCAGAGCTACAAGAATGACAAGTGGGTGATTGCCGGAGGCGATACGGTCATCATCCGCGGTGGGCCGTGGCGCGTCGGGTTCGACGCCGCAACCGGCAAAGGCGCAGGCTACACCTGGTGCTATGGCGGCGACGGGCCATTTGCCTGCACCAACCCGGTGATCCCGTCGGGCACGGCTGAGCACCATACGCGCATCCTTGGAGAAAACTACGCGAGCTGTAGCACGGGCGGCGTGACCAATCGGTCCAAACTGACGCAGATCTTCGGCGGGTATGGAGTCTACTTTGCCCTGAATTTGCGTGGGGCGCAGTACGTCGATGTGGAGTGTCTGGAGATCACGAGTCATTCCAAATGCATCAAACACGGCGATCCAATGCTGCCGAGGGGATGCAGCAGCAGCACCCCCATCGACGATTTCGACTCCTCAGGGATCGCAACCGACCAGCATACGCACGACCTGTACCTGCAGGACCTCTACATTCACGGCCACACCGACCGCGGCGTCAAGGGGCCGATTGGAGGCGTGGTGACAGCGGAAAGAGTCGATATTGCCTACAACGGAATGGCCGGTTGGGACTTCGACGACGGAAACGCCACGCCGAGCGTGAACGGAGTGTGGAACTTCAAGGACTCCACCATCGAGTGGAGCGGATGCAATCAGATCTATCCGGGGACGGGCGCGGACACCTGCTATGGCCAGAGCAACGGCGGCTACGGCGACGGCGTAGGGACGCCGCCGGGGATGTGCCTTTCTGCCAACATCGATCACTCGACCTTCCGCTACAACGTACAGGATGGGCTCGACCTTGGCCACATCGACACAGGTTCGTGCTCGCTGCGGATCACGAACTCCACCGCGTATGGCAATAGCGGAGGCACCTTCAAGTGGGGGCCGAACGAGAATCCAGCGGTCGTGGAAAACAACACGATTGTTGGGAACTGCATGAGGCTGTCAGCCCCGATTGCGGGTGCGGCTCGCGGCTACAACGCGCACCTGGGGGATTTCTGCCGGGCAGGCGATGCGATGCCGCTCGACTTCAGGCAGGGAGGTTCGGCGACCGTGGTCAACAACACGATTGTCACCTATTCCCCCGCGACTCTGGACATCCAGTGCTGGGACGCGCCAAATTCAGAAGGCACGGCTACCACGGGCGCTGGATGCGGCAACAGCACCTTCATCTTCAGAAACAACATCGTCCTTGGATACGACAATCCCGGCACCTACAATCTGGGCGGAAAACCCGGCGGGCCGGTCCTGATCTACCAGCGCGACCTGATTGGCCATGTTGTGCGCAGCAATAACCTGTTCTATGGGCTGAGAGACGTTCGTTGTCCGACGGGACATCCGAACGAGCGGTGCGCCAGTCCGCAGTTCGTCTCGCAGCCCCGGTTCTCCAGGGAGCAGGACCTCGACGACTTCAACTTCCATCTGTCGCCATCGAGCCCGGCCCGGGGAGCGGGCGTGCGGCTGCCCGAGGTGCAGACCGACATTACCGGCAAACCTCGGCCATCTACCGGCAACTACGATCTGGGCGCGTTTCAGGACTGAGCCCGTCTGAATGAAGACCCGGCGTTGTGACGGCAAGCTGACTGAGATGCCGCTTCAAGGTCATTGACCAGTACTTTGGGTGGAGACCATACTGAGCCATGCCTCAATCGCGTCTGCGTCAACTGCTCAAATTTATTCGAGTGTTCGGATTCATGGGAGGGCTCCGTCTGTGGTGCGCCCTGGTCATGCAGATGCGGTCCCGCTCAAAGATACTTGAGCTGCGCGTTCCCGGATTTGCCGCGCCCATTCGCCTCCGTCGCGCCGACCTGCCGATCTTCTGGCAGATTCTGGTGATGCAGGAGAATGACTTCCACGCACTGCCTCAGGCCCGGTGGGTGCAGGATGCCTATGCAAGCATCCTGGCCGAAGGAAACAGGCCCGTCATTGTTGACTGTGGCGGTCATGTAGGCTTGTCGGCGGTATGGTTTGCGTCTCGTTTTCCTGATGCGATTGTGTATTCCATCGAGCCGGATGAGTCGAACTTCACGCTGCTCTCGCAAAACACCGGGGCCTACGCCAATATCGTTCCTCTACGCGGCGGCGTGTGGTCGCGGTCGTGTCATCTGGAGATCTCGAACCCAGGCTCGGGCAGCGCGTCGTTTCGACTGCGCGAAGTATTCGATCCGACCCCTCTGGAGCAGGCGAACCTGCTGCGGGCCTACACGGTCGGCGAGGTCATCCGGCGCGAAGAAGACCACCGCGCTCTTCTGGTGAAGATCGATGTGGAAGGCGCGGAGAAGGAGATCTTTCAGGACCCGCCGGAGTGGCTCCAGTCGGTCGTGATGGTCATCATCGAACTGCACGACTGGCTGCTGCCGGGGCAGGGGACAAGCAGGAACTTTCTCAGGCGGATTGCCGAGCAGGACTTCGACGTTGTACTTCGCGGCGAGAATCTTCTTGCGTTCCATGCGCCGAATCTGAGCGGCTCGACCGGCCCCTTGCTTCAGGCATCGAGGGTGGCAGGCTAGTGTGGTGTCTCGAAAGTTCTTAGCATCCATTGGAATCGCAAACCGCAGGTCCTTCGACTCCGTTTGGCGTAAAAACCGCCAAACTCCGCTCAGGATGACAGCTTGAATGATGCTGCGAACTTCAGGGACAGGGCACTAGCCGTCACGAACGGTCAGCGAGCGAGTCCTGTACGGCGCAGCAGCAGTGACCCTGCCGTGCGGACGTTGCGAAAGTCCAGCGGATAGAGCGCCAGCGAGCGCAATGCGCTGGCAAGTCCGTCCCGGTACTGCCTGCGGATTGCGAAGGCCTCGGCCTGCTGCTTATAGATGCGCGCCAGGGCAATTCTGCGGGCCAGCCAGCCGCAGCCGGGAGAGCCGTAATGCTTCTGGATGAACTGCAACTGCGCGTTCAGCATCCGCGTCGGGTCGCCGGACATCGAGTTGAGCGAAGTTCGGTAGTACGCCATCACCGTGGGCGCAAGGGCAACCTCATAGCGCAGCGCGATGCGGAGCCAGAGGTCGCGGTCTTCGGTGGCGCGCAGCGTCTCGTCGAAGGGGCCGACTTCATCGACGCACTTTTTGCGAAAGGTAATGGTGGGGCAGCACATGTCCACGGTGCGCATGTAGATGTAAGGCGCGATGCGTCCTTCGTGATGCTTCTGCCGCGTGGCGAAGGTATCGATGATGGCGCCGTTGGTATCGATGCGCGAGACGAAGCCGTGGGCCAGGCCCACCTCCGGGCGTCCCTCAAAGCATTTGAGCGATTCGGCAAGACGGTTGGGCAGCCACACGTCGTCGGCATCCAGCAGCGCCAGCAGCTCGGCCGAGGCGTTGCGGATGGCGGTGTTGCGCGCCGCCGGAAGGCCGCCATTCGGCTGCTGAATGTACTTCAGCTTTGGTCCCAGCTTTTCGATGTACGGAGCGACCACGCCGGCGGTGTCGTCCGTGCTGCCGTCGTCGATGAGAAGGATTCTCCAGTCCTCGAACGTCTGCGCCATCACGCTTTCGATCGCTTCGGGCAGGTACCCGGCGGCGTTATAGGCGGGTATGATGATGTCGAATTTCGGCATTCCGCAGAGTTTCCCCAATCGAGTGGTGGCGCGAGACGAGCAACGAAGAACGGCCAGCCGGCTGCGAGTAAACTGTGTACGAGGCAGTGATAGCTCACACCACCCGGCAGACGCAACAACCGCTCGCGCTCTATGATAGATGACTGCTGTCCTCGAACGGAACTGCCTCCGGGGCCGCACCAATACGAACAGGTAGAAACGACACCGATAGTGAAAGGTTACAGGTATGTTCTTTCGCGCCAGGCGTGCCCTGGGACGGGCTTGGTTCAACTTCAACTGCCGCTCTCTGCTCGAAACATCGCCGCTCCTGCCGAACGATGACCGTCTGACGCTGGTCTCGATGGTCTGCCACGGCGAGGCGTTGATGTACCTGCTGGCGGCGAAGTCCTTTTGCCGCAGGCTTGGGCGCAATCCGAACGTCGTTCTGTTGGATGACGGCTCGCTGACCAAAGAAGACAAGGCGTTGCTGCGCGCACATCTGCCGAAGGTCCGCATCGTCCATATCTCCGAGGTCACGCCGGACCGTTGCCCGAAGGGCAGTTGCTGGGAGCGGCTGCTGCTGATCAGCGATGTCGTGAAGGACTCCTACGTCGTGCAGCTCGACTCCGACACCCTGACCCTGGGGCCGATTGACGTAGTTATCGAATGCATCGACCGGAACCGCAGCTTCACGCTGATGGGCGACCGGTCCTTTCCAGAGATTGAACCGATGCTGAGCGCATGCGCGCGCTCGAAGGACCTTTCGAGCGCGATGGTGCAGGCCGTATGCGAGCGCTCGTTCGACCAGCTTCCGGAGGCTGCCTCGCTGAAGTATGTGCGGGGCAACGCCGGATTCACCGGCTTTGCGCGCGGGTCGATCGACCGGGAGAAGATCGGCTGGTTCTCGGACCTGATGCGGCGGATCGCAAAGGAAAAGTGGGACGAGTGGGGCAGCGAGCAGGTGACATCGAACCTGCTGATGGCGAATACTCCGGATGCGCTCCCGCTAACTTTTCCAAAGTATCTTTCCTACTGGGCGCACCCGGACGTTCCCTATGAGGATGCGTCGTTCATCCATTTCATCGGGCCGCATCGCTTCTCCAATGGCTTCTATCTGCGGAGCGCGAAGAAGATCATCGCTGCGCTGAAAAATGACACGGGCCGCTGAAAATCTGCGCTTGAGGCTACGTTGAAGAGAGCAGATGTTCGTAGGTCGCGGTGATGCGGCGCATCATGGCTTCGGTCGTGAAGCTCTCCGACACGCGCCGTCTTCCTGCCTCGCCCATGCTCTTCGCCTCGGCTGGATTGCCAAGCAGGCGGGCGATGGCGGCGGCAAGCGCGGCTGCATCGTCAGGTGGAACCAGTAGCCCGCTGACGCCCTCCTCAACGGCTTCGGCATTGCCTCCGACGCGGGTTGCGACCACCGGAAGGGACGCGGCCATGGCCTCGACAATGGCGTTCGAGAAGCCTTCGCTGCGCGATGGCAGAACGAACATGTCTGCCGTCGCAAGGTGCTTGCGCAGATTGGACACGCTGCCGGAAAAATGGAAGCGGCCTGAGAGATTAAGATCGCGGACGAGAGATTCCAGTTCCGCGAAGTAAGCAGGATCGAGCACCGCGCCTGCGATGCTGAACGATGCGCCAGGGAACTGCGGCGCAAGCGCGGCAGCAGCACGGATGAAGACATCATGGCCTTTCACGCGACGGATGTTGCCTACGGTCGTGATGTGAGTGGAGCCTGGATCTTTATCCGGACGCGGCGCGGTCCAGTCTGCTAGGTCGAGTCCGTTGTAGATGGTCTGCACGCGCGCGGGAGCGACTCGGTCCACTTCAATGCAGTGTTGACGGACTTCTTCGGAGACGGCGAAGACTGCATCGGGAGTCTTTGCCATGAGACGGTAGGCGGCATGGTGCTTTCGCGTGCGGAGGATGCCCATATCTCTGCGGCTCCAGATGAGTCTGGCATCGGAGAGGGCCTTGGTCACGAAGCCTGCCCAGAGGTCGGAGCTTTCAAAAAATGTCTGGACGATTTGAACGTGCTGCTGTCTGAGGAAACGCCTCAGCTCGAACGCGCCGCGAAAGGCCGTGAGATCGTAGGTGCGCTTTAGCGGCAACAGATAGATCGGGCACGGAACCGGTTGAGGAAGGTCGCTTTCAGGATGGATGGAAAACGTCAGGATGGAGGCGCGATAGCCATATTGCGGAAGAAGCGATGCAAGCCGGAGTACGATACGCTCGCCGCCGCCCAGTGTTTTTGGGAACTGATCGAGCACGAGCAGGATGTGGGGCAGCGAGTCGTGCTCCGCGTTCGCGCTCGATATGTCGAAGGGTAATGCTGTGATCATGGCTGCGGGCGAGGCTCAGGAGCGCGGCGCGAACTTCTGAATGTATTCGGCATAAGGAGAAACGGGTGCCGGTTCGAGCGCGTCCAGTTGCGTGTCGGATTCGGAGTTGGTGAGGTCGAAGGCGCGTGTTGCCGCGGCAATCACGACCCAGAGGAGGCCGGTGATCTCAAGATAGGTCCAGCGGTCGCCGAAGAAATTCGCAACCAGACACGAGGACATGCAGAGCAGAAGGCCCAGACCGAGTCCCCGGTAGAGAGGGTCGGTGGCGCGGCGGAAGAGACGCCACGCGAGCAGGATGATCTGAGTGAGCAGTATCAGCACAAATATGAGGCCCACGAGTCCAGTCTCCACCAGGACTTTGACATACCAGTTGTGAGTGTCCTTCAGGTTATCGACGTGTTCGCCCAACTGAAAGGTCGCGTAGCCGTTGCCGACGATCGGGCTGCGCAGGATGCCCTTCCATGCGTTGTCCCACAGGTTGACGCGCTCCTGCGCGGATGCCTCAAGCTGGCCGTTGGCGTTTTCCGTCATGGAGACACGCTGATGCACCGCAGTCGGTACGATGGACTGCCACGTCAGCAGGAACACGCCGAGGACCAGCAGGAGCTTGCGGTTCTTGACCAGTCCGAAGATGAACACGGCAAACAGCACCGCAAGATACGACGCGCGCGAGAAGGTGTACATGGTCGCCAGCAGCGTGATCGCCACCAGTCCATAACTCAGCAGCTTGAGCTTCTTTCGCTTCAGAAATTGCCCAAAGCCCCAGAAGAACATGGCAAACTGGGCCAGAAATGCCGCAGTCTGATTGGAGCCGTAGCCGAGCGGCCCGCCTCCGCGCTTGTCTTCATCAAAGTTGGTCCAGGTGCGGTTGAGGCTGTCCATCAGGCAACTGCGGTCGATGAAGATGAGAGAAATAGCGGTCAGGAGAATGACCATCCTGATCTGCTTCCGGTCTTCAATGACGAGCCCCGCGGCAGCAAAGATCAAAGGAATGAGGATGTAGTCTTTCCAGGTCACGAAGTTGGGATCGTTGAGCCAGAGCGGGGCCGGAGCATTTCCAAGCGCGGTGCCGAGCCACAGAGAGCAGTAGAGATAGACGCCGATCACCGCCCAGAGGAAGTAGAGCTTCGACTTAGGCAACCGCTTGCCCTGAAGCAGAGCGCCGATGAGCACGGCAAAGACCAGAATGGTCAGCACGCTGTGACCGAGCGGATAGTCAAGGAAATGATCGCGCATCGTCCGGTAAGGAAGAAACGGGATCATGTAATAGAGACCGTAGAGAGGTTTGCCGCTTAATGAGACAAGCGTCATCACCCAGAATCCCAGGTAGGCGACGAGCGGAATGTAGTGTCCCAGGCCTGTTCCCATGGGGTACGCTCTCCATTGTGCGCGGTCTGCCGAAGCAGGCCGCATGAATCAGGTTACTAAATCCAGACCTTGTTTCGCCCGGAGACGAAGTTGTAGAACGCAAGCGCGGCGGCCACGTTCAGCGAGACGAATGTGCTGGCGATGGCGACCGGCTTGAACCTGCGCGTAGATGAACTGAGAGTCCCGAGCGCGGCCAGAACGTAGAAGAGCACCTGAAGCCAGAAGAGTGTCCGGTAGACCGGGCCGCCTGCCGCGGCGGAGGACACCAGCATCAGCACCAGAAGCAGCGGAACCACAAGCCGCAGCAGCTTATGGCTGACGAAGCGGAACAGCAGCGGATTAGCCGGGGAAAGCAGCCACGGCGCCAGCCGCAGCAGTTGGTAGTTCCCGGTCAGAGTCCGCACCTTGCGCGAAAACTCTCTGCCCTTTTCGACGAAGATGCGGTCGCGCGCAATCGCGGTCGGCTGGAAGATGATGCGACACCCCATGCGTGCGATGTGCATGGGGATAAACAGGTCGTCGAGGATCGTGCCCGCCGGAATCTCGGTGTAGAGTTCGCGCCGGATGGCGTAGATGGCCCCGGTGACGCCGACAACGGAGCCGGACGCGGACTCGAGCTTGCGCACGATCTTTTCCATCTTCCAATAGATGCCGAGCGCGTCGGGCGAAGGCGCGCCGTCGTCGGCCTCAAGCAAAAGCTCTCCGCTTGCTGCGCCGATGGAGGAATCAGCAAAGCAGGCGACGAGTTCCGAGATTGCGTCCTGCGCGACCGATTGGCGCGTGTCAAGGAAGACGAGGATGTCGCCGGTGGCATGGCTGACCGCTTCGTTCAGGGCGTGGGCCTTGCCGTTCGACTCAGGCAAAATGACGGGCACGATGCGCGGGGCCGCTTCGCGCAGAATCTCCGCAGTGCGGTCCGTCGAGCCGTCAGAGGCGATGATGATCTGAAGCAGCTCGCGCGGGTAATTCAGCAGGCTTAGATTTTCCAGCTTGGCGGGGAGGCGCGCCTCTTCGTTGCGCGCGGCGATGACAATGGAGACGGAGGGAAGGCTGTGCTGTCCGGTGCGCACGGGGAGCCTGCGCAGGCGTACCATCACCCACAGCAGCAGCGCATAGCCAAAGTAGGCGTAGGCCGCAAGCGCAAGGCTCAACCAGAAGACCCACTTCATGGCGCGCTCCTTCGCGGCGCTGCTGAGGTCAGACGGAGCATGCGCAAGAGATGCGACATAGTGTTGAAGCCAAGGTGGTTCAGGTCACACGCTCCTGTGGAAGGGTGCTGCCGGGCGTGGCGGGCGGTGCCGAATATCAGCCGAGAGCGCCGCATGTGTTGATGATACGTCATGCGGCGCGACGAAAAATGAGCTGCGCTGCCACCAAAGTAGTACCAGAGTCACCGTTGCGTGTCAGCGTTCCGGGGCCAGCCGCAACACTGCTGCCCGAGCGACGCTGTAACATCGTACAGATGCACTTTTCTTGAGCAATGGCTGGCACGAAACGATTCGCATTTAATGTGGTTATGAACTGGATCGCCATGGCAGTAAGCATGATGGTCCCGTTCTTCCTCACCCCGATTGTCATCCACGGCCTCGGCACGGTGGCTTACGGTGTGTGGATCCTTGCCGTGTCCACGGTTGCGTATCTCAACCTGCTCGATCTGGGGCTGCGCAGCGCCATCGTTCGGTTTGTCTGCGCCGCCGACGCTCAACAGAAGGCCGACGAAGTCAAAACGATCGTCAGCTCGGCGCTGTGGCTGCGGTCGCTGATTGCGGTCGTCGCGGTGGTTGCCGCCGTTGTATTGGCGGTGGTGTTTCCGCATGTCTTCAAAAAAGTGCCGGGCGACCTTGCCCGCGCGTCGCAGATTACGGTGCTGCTGGTCGCCCTCGGTGTCGCCATCACGCTGGTGTCGAATGTCTTCAATGGTGTGCTGGCAGCCATGTCGCGCTTCGACCTGCTCAGCTCCATCTCCATGACGCAGACGGTCATCCGCGCCATCGGCGTCATTCTGATCCTGCGTGCCGGGCACGGACTCGTCGCGCTCGCCTGGTGGGAGTTCGCCACCGTCACGCTCACGGGAATCATCACCGTTGTGACGGCCTTCAGAATTTACCCTCCATGCCGCGTCCGTCTCGCGCGTCCTGACAGGGCCATTCTAAAGTTGCTTTGGTCCCACAGCTTCATCACGTTTATCTGGTCCATCGCGGCGCAGGTCATTCTCTACACCGACAACGTGGTGATCGGCATCTGCCTCGATGTCGGACTGGTCGCCTACTACGCGATTGGCGGCAGCCTGGAGCTGTACTCCGGCCAGGTCGTCGGCGCGCTCTCGACCACGTTCCTCCCCATTGCGAGCAGGCTCGACGCATCGGGAGACAACGAACAGCTCCGAAGGCTCCTGGTACGAGGCACACAGGCTGCGCTTGCCATCCTGTTTCCCATCAGCCTCACGCTGTTCTTTCGCGGCAAGACCTTCGTTGGCCTGTGGATGGGCCAGCAGTATAGCCTGATTGCGGGCACGGTCATCCAGATCCTCCTGATCTCCCAGTTCTTCAACGCCGCGGCCAGCACGCCCTCGTCCATGATGATGGCCAGCGGAAAGCACAAACCGGTTGCGATTGCGTCCGTGATCTCCGCTGTTTTGAATCTTGGTCTCAGCATCGTGCTGGCAAAGACGGTTGGCGTATACGGCGTCGCGTGGGGAACGTCGATCGCCACCACCCTCATCTTCCTGGGCTTCTGGCCTGCCTATCTGCGCAAGATGCTCGACGTGCCGATTCTGTTCTATCTGTGGAATGCGCTGGGCAAGGTTTCGCTTTGCGCCATTCCCTTCGGGGTCATCTGCGCCATGGCCGACAGATATTGGCATCCGCACAATCTCGTCATCTTCTTTGCCCAGGTGCTGGCGACGCTGCCGTTGTATGGACTCTGCGTGCTGGTTGTCTTCCGTAAAGAGGCGATGGGCCTGTTCCGCAGATGGCAGCTTTCGCGGCAGGCGCAGTCGCAGGCCGTCAACTAGGACAACTGCGCGGTCGTCGGAGATTCCGCCTGCCTGGGCGCGGTGGCGTCTACCGGCAGTGCGAGGTCTTCGCATCGTCGCTTGGGCCACCAGTATCTGAAGTCGGTGCGTGGCCGACGCAGCCTGGACAACAGCATGTGCGCCAGCACGGTGTATCGATGCGGCGTAACAATCTTTCCGCAGAGCGGCCAGCTCAGAAACGATCCGACGCCAAACTCCCAAAAGCGGTCGTTCCCGATCTCGCGCAGGCCCATGGCGATGTTGTAATAGACCTTTGCGCGGATGCGGCGCTCCCACAGCCATCGGCGGAAGCCCTTCAGGTCGGCGAGCAGCAACGAATCGGTCAGGTCAAGAGCTGCTTTCGAGACGCCCCTGAAATTTTTGCTGGTATTGTTCTCCCACCAGCGGTACATGGTCAGGCTCTCCGGCATCTCCTGAAACGCGGCGGCGGAGTAGCGGCGGACGAGGCGAAACCACAGGCTCCAGTCATCGACGCAATAAAGCTGAACGAAGCCGCCGATCTCGATCAGGGCCGAGCGGCGAATGATCGCCGTCGAAGGAAGGATCGGCGTGCGGTAGCGAAGCGCAGGCCACAGGTCCTTTGCCGGGAACGCCGGTACAGGTTTCGTACTTCCGTCTGTATACAGGTAGGTGAATGCCGAGTAGACGACGACAAGATCGGGATTCGCTTCAATCACTGCGCGCTGCTTTTCGATCTTGTCCGGGAGCATGAGGTCGTCGTGATCGAGGAAGGAGATCCACTCTCCGGTTGCTTCGCGCACGCCGGTATTTCTTGCTCCGGAGATGCCCTGATTTTTCTGCCGGATGTAGCGAACAGGGTCGCCGAAGGAGCGGACCACCGCTTCCGTGTTGTCGGTCGAGCCATCATCGACGACGAGAATCTCATCAGCCGCACTGGTCTGGTTGACTGCGCTCTCCAGTGTCTCCCGTATGCAGGCCTCTGAGTTGTAGGCGGGAATTACGATGCTGATCTTTGTCATATCCGGTTCTTCGCCGATTCCCGAGTGGAAGCCCGGTCGCCGATGCAGGCCGCCAAAGATTCTGGAGGGCGGTTGCAGTATACCTGATCCCATGCGGGCACCCGCAGCGTGCATCATCGTCTCGACGCACGCGCCGCAATGTTAAGATACGTTTGGCGTACAACGTGTGCGACGCATGGCATTCGAGGTGAACCCAATCGCGGAGAAACCCGAGCAGCAGACTGCGCGAAGGCTCCATCTGCTCTATCACGAGCTGCGTCGCGGCGGCAGCGCGTATTCCTACGTCGTCGGCACAGAGGCGTTCGAGCGGCACGTCATCCTCTACGCCCGTCTGCGCGAACGTGCGGCCGGCCTGCTGCCCGAGCTTACGTTTGATGACGGCCACCGCTCCAACCTGGAGTTCGCCGTGCCCATCCTGCAATCTCGCGGCCTCGTCGCGCGGTTCTTCATTACAGTCGGCTGGACCGGAACCAGGCAGGGCTATATGAGCTGGCAGGAACTGCGCGACTTACAAGCCGCAGGCCAATCCATCGGAGCGCACGGATGGAGTCACACGTTGCTCACCCACTGCACCGAAAGCGATCTGGATACCGAGCTGCGACAGGCGCGGCTTGTGCTCGAAGACAAGTTGGGGACTTCCATCACAACCATGTCGCTGCCCGGAGGCCGCTACAACCGCCGCGTCCTTGCTGCGTGCAAGGATGCGGGCTACACGCAGGTTTACTCGTCGATACCGAGGGCCGACAACGCAAACGCGCAGGAACCTCTGATTGGCCGCCTCAACATTCGCGGCAACATGCAGGAGGAGTGGATCGCAAGTCTCTTCGAGCCGGGCAGTGCCGTGCTTGCGAAGCTCGAACGAAGCTATCGCATGAAGGCCGCTGCAAAAGCGATGTTAGGCGACAAAGCCTACGAAAAGCTCTGGGCCCTGGTGAACCGGAAAGAGCAGGATGCCGAATGAGGGTCCTGCACGTCATCAGCAGTGGTGGAATGTATGGGGCCGAGGCGGTCATTCTGAACATGTCGCGCGTCTTGAACGAAGGGTCGCACACCAGCGTGCTCGCAGTCTTCGCCAACTCTCCCAATCCCAATCTGCAACTCCACGAGAGGGCGGCCACCGAAGGCATCGAGTCGCATCTGGTTCCGTGCCGCGGACAACTCGATCGTTCCGCGATTGCAGGCATCCGCGACCTTGCGCAGCAGGTGAAGGCAGACGTCGTCCACGCGCACGGCTACAAAGCCGACATCTACGCCTACCTGGCACTGCGCGGAAAGGCTCCGCTGATCTCCACCTGCCACACCTGGTACGACAACGATCTCACTGTCCGCATCTATGGAGCGGCCGATCGCTTTGTGCTGCGCAAGTATCAGCGCGTCGTTGCTGTCTCGGACGAGGTTCGGCAGCGACTGCTCAAGGCCGGAGTGCGCGAAGAAAAAATTCGCCTCATTCAGAATGGGATCGATCTGCGGCCGTTCCAACACGCGGCGCCTTCGTTGCGCGATGGCCTTGAAGTAGACCAGCCGTTGATCGGACTCGTTGGCAGGCTCGCGCCGGAAAAGGGCGTCGATATTTTTCTGCGCGCGGCCTCGCGTGTTCTGGCCCGGATGCCCGCATCGCGCTTTGTTGTCGTGGGCGATGGGCCTGACCGCACGAAGCTGGAATCGCTGATCGATGAGCTGCATCTCAGGCAACATGTCTCGCTTCTGGGACAGCGCAGCGATATGCCGTCGGTGTATGCCTCGCTCGATGTGATGGTCTCAGCGTCGCGGCAGGAGGGGCTGCCCATCGCCATTCTCGAAGGCATGGCGAGCAACAGGGCGCTGGTGGCAACGGCCGTAGGCGAGGTGCCGTCAGTCATTGCAAACGGCAGGACCGGCGTGCTCGTTCCTGCTCCTGATGAGGGCCTGCTCGCCGAGGCAATCGTGAACCTGCTCAGCGACCCCGAGCGACGAGCGCGGCTGGGAATGGCGGCAGCACAACTCGTCGCAGATGAGTTCTCCGCCGAGCGCATGACGCAGGACTATCTGCGCACATACGAAGAGGCGCGCGCAGCGCAGAAGGCGGCACGATGAGAGGCGCGCGGCCAAGGGTCTTTATGATGGACCTCTGGGCCATCGTGCCCTACTACACCGCCTATCTCTCGAAGGCGCTGCTTGCCGAAGGCGTCAACCTACAGGTCGGATCGATCTCCTACTATCTGGACCCGAAGTGTTTTTCCGAGCGCGGCATCCAGCCAGACCCGGGATTACTGAACGTCGTGGGGCGGTTCCGCCTGCCTCCGCTGCCGCGCCGCGTGTTGAAACTCGCCGAGGCGCTGGTCAACATGGCGGCGCTCGCGGTGCGTTTTCTCATCGCTCCGCCGGATGTGATTCATGTGCAGTTTCTGCCCATGTTCCGCTGGCGTCTGCCGCTCGACCGCTGGTTGCTGGGCCTCTGCCGCTGGCGCGGCGCAAAGATCGTCCTTACGGTCCACGACCTGCTACCGCACGACACAGGCGAATCTTACAAGCGGACGTTCCTCAACCTCTACCGCTTCGTCGATGCCATCATCTGCCACTCCGATTATGTCAAGGCGCGGCTCGCCGCGGAGTTCTCCGTTCCTGAAGAAAAGATTTGGGTCATCCCGCACGGGCCGTTCTTCTACGATCTGCCCGCATCCGTCTCGGCCGGCGCATTCGAGAGCCTCGGGATCAAGCACCATGGCGTCATGGTCCTGTGGCAGGGAATCATCTTCCCCTACAAGGGCATCGACCTGCTGCTCCGCGCCTGGCAACAGGTGGAAGCCGGCGGCAGTGACGCGCACCTCGTCGTCGCAGGTACCGGCTCGCCGGAACTGGTCGAGCAGATACGCGAGCAGATCGCGCAGTTTGGGCTCAATCGGGTCGAGATGCTCTTCCGCTTCGTCTCCGCCGAAGAGCTGGTCGCGCTCTACCGCGCCGCCGATGTCGTCGTCTATCCCTACCGCGCCATCACCACCAGCGGCGCGCTCGCCACCGGACTGGCGCTGGGCAAAGCCATCGTGGCCAGCGATCTTCCCGTATTCCGCGAACTCCTGACGAACCGCGAGAACGCCCTGCTGGTCAACCCGGAGAACACCGCCGAACTCGCAGCCGCGCTCGTTGAAATCACCCACAACGCAACCCTGCGCGAGCAACTAAGCCGCAGCGTCCGCAAGATGAACTTCGGCGACCAGTCCTGGCTCTCCATCGCCGCAAAGACGCGCGAGGTGTACACGCATGTTCTCGCGCTGGAGTGCGTGCCGTAACAGTTCTTATCGCATACCTTCATGCAAACCGTATGAGCGCGCCGCTCATCGTTTGATGAGCACCATCTTCCACTCCGCAGGTGTGACTTGAATTGACTGTTTGCTTCCCTTCGGCAGCGTTTGAAAATGCGCGACGTTCTGTGCAAACTGCGTATCCGCAAAGGCAGGGCAGCGATAGTTTCTGACGATGCCGAAGAGCATCACGACCGCGAGCGGGAAGGCTGCAATGCGGAGCAGTTGCTTTTTGCTTTGAAGGCAGAAAGCGATTGACCACGCGAACGTCAGAGTCGGTAAAAACCAATAGCGCGCTCCGGGTGATCTTGCAAGTAACTGCCATGCCGATTTGCCTGGAAACTGCGCAGTGGTAGGGGATGCGAGAGCGGCAAGAAAAAGAATAGCCGTCAAGAGGATAAAGCGCCTCATCACCGGCGACAGAATTCCCCCGCAAGCTACGATGAGGCTGCCTGCAATGATGGCGACCAAGACGACCTTCAGCGGAAGCATGGAAGCGAGGACGTTCGACCCCAGCAGCGTGCCGAAATAGACTTGACTTCCCAGGATTTGGATGAAAAGTTGAGGGGTTGCGCCAAGCGCAAGACTATAGCGATGCGAATGGTTCAGAATGAGTTCGCATAACTGGACGGTCGATCCTGCAAGAAAGATCCCGGTGACAACGCGCCTCCATCGTCCCGTGGCCGCCTTAGGCAAGGTGACGGCAATGAGAAGGAGGACAAAGCAAAACGGCCCTGTAAAGCCGGAGAGCAGAAGCAACGCAATGTCGAAGATTTTCCTTCCCAGCGAATCCGGTGGCTTGGCTAGGATCAGCAGAAACGCGCATAACGCCAAGAACCATTGCGTCTCGGTGACAGTACCGATCATCTCTCCCGTGTTGGGAAG